>CAMCNQ010000234.1 GCA_945875955.1 Limnohabitans sp. Rim8
GGCAGAACAGGCCACAGTTTCATGAAAACCACTCAGCCTTAATCCGGCAGTTGGGCACGGCCGAGGGGCTGACGAAGCAGGCCTCTGGCTAGGCGCGAGTATCCCCCGTACTGCCTGTCCGGGGGGTGCGAGCAACAACGCCAGAGGCCTGAAGCGGCAGACCTGCGGCCGTGCAGTGTTTCACCCATGAGGTGAAGACCGTCGTGGGCGCAAGTGTTTGATTCATCAAGTGTTGAAAGCGCAAGCAAGCGGCCAACTGCCGGGTTAAGGCTCAGTCGCCCAGCACCACGCCTTCGCGGCGCGGGTCGGCGCCGCCAAACCAACCCTGGGGGGTGCGCTCAATGGCTTGCAGGCCGCTGGTCATGTCGATCTCGCTGACCAGATGGCCGCGCGCTTTCAGCGCTTGCACTGTGCTGGCCGGAAAACCGCCCGTTTCCAGCAAGGTAGGGCCGTTCAGGCTGCCAAAGTTGGGCAGGCCCACGGCCTGTTGCGCATTCAAACCCCAGTGCAAAGTGCCCGTCAGCAGCTTGGCGGTGTAGTGGATGATGAGCGCGCCTCCGGGACTGCCTCCGCTCATCAGCAATTGGCCTGTGGCCTTGTCAAAAACCAAGGTGGGCGACATGGACGAGCGCGGCCGTTTGCCGGGTTCGACCCGGTTGGCAATCGGGCGGCCCTTTGCATCGATCGGCGCAAAACTGAAGTCGGTCAACTCGTTGTTGAGCAAAAAGCCGCCTGGGCGTGAGGGGTCGGTGGTGACCATGCGGCGCGCGCCAAAAGCCGCCTCAATGGTACTGGTCATGGCCACAGCGTGGCCTTGGGCATCGACCACGCTGATGTGGCTGGTGCCGTATTCCGGTTGGTCAGGCATGGGTGCCATGCCTGTGTTGGTGCCGCCTGGCTGGCCGGGCGAAGCGGTGTTCATGGACTGCGGACCGATCAACTGGCTGCGTTCACGCAGGTAACTGGGCGCCAGCAGGCTGCGCCAGTCGCCTGCAGGTGCAGTCACAAAGTCGGGGTCGGCCAGGTACTGAGCCCGGTCGGCAAAGGCCAGGCGTGAGGCCTCGGTGTAACGGTGCAGCCAGTCGGGCGAAGGCAGCCCGCCTGCCAGCTCGGGGCCTTGCGCCTGGGTGTGGCCCAGCAGGCCCAAAATTTGGCCGATGGCGATCTGGCCTGATGAGGGCGGCGGAAAGCCGCAGATGCGCAAGGCGCGGGCTTGCGCCATGTGGTCAAAGCACAGGGCTTCGCGCATGCGGGGCTGGTAATTGGCCAGGTCTTGCAAGCTCAAGCTGCCGGAACGCGGTGCTTGCGCCGTGCGCGCCACCATGGCCTGGGCCACCGGTCCTTGGTGCAGGGCGCGGCTGCCGCCCTCGGCAATTTGGCGCAGCACATGGGCGTATTCAGGGTTGCGCAACAGGTGGCCCACCGGCCAGGCCTGGCCTTGGTCGTTGTAAAAAAAGCGCAGGGCAAGCGGGTCTTTTTTGAGCAGCGGGTCGGCTTGCAGCAAGGCGTGCAAACGGGGGCTGACCCGAAAGCCTTGCTCGGCCAATGTGATGGCTGGCAGCAGAAGTTTTGCCCAGGGCAGGCGACCGTGTTGGCGGTGCGCCGCTTCGAGCATGCGCACTGCACCGGGCACACCCACCGAATGGCCGCTTTGCACCGCATCCGCAAAAGCCAAGGGCTTGTCTTGGTCCATGAACATGTCGCCCCGTGCGCCGGCCGGGGCGGTTTCGCGCCCGTCGTGCGCGGTGACTTTTTGGCCATCAAAGTGCATCAAAAATGCACCGCCACCAATGCCACTGGACTGCGGCTCCACCAGGCCCAACACCATTTGCACGGCTATGGCCGCGTCCAGCGCCGAGCCCCCGGCGCGAAGCACCTGGTGCCCTGCATCGGTGGCCAGTGGATTGGCCGCCGCCACGGCTTGGCGCTGAAAAGCCCAGCCGGGTTTGGCGGTGTTGCCACTGGCGATTTCGGGTTGCTCGGGGACGGTATAGCGCCAAACCGATGCGCCCACAGGAGGCGATGAGGTGCTGCAGGCGTTCAAAAGCGCCAAGCCGCTCAGGCCGAACCAAAGCAGCGGTTTCAAGTTGTTTTTCATGGGGCCTCCTTGACTGCCGATGCCAGCGCGCCTGTTGCCAATGGCCAATCGGGGTTCTTGCGAAAATCAGGCGCTGCAACCCGGCGGCCGGGGCACCACGTCTTGGCGGTGGATGCCCAGGCCAGGGCGCGACTTATTTTGGGGCCAAGCGAACAGCCCCGTCCAGGCGGATCACCTCGCCGTTGAGCATGTCGTTTTCGATGATGTGTTGGGCCAGCTTGGCGTAATCCTGTGGTGTGCCCAAGCGGCTGGGGAAGGGCACGCTGGCGGCCAGCGCGTCTTGCACGTTTTGCGGCATGCCAAACAGCATGGGTGTGCCGAACAAGCCGGGGGCAATCGTCATGTTGCGGATGCCGTTGCGCGCCAAGTCCCGCGCAATGGGCAAGGTCATGCCGACCACGCCGCCTTTGGAGGCCGCATAAGCGGCCTGGCCAATTTGCCCGTCATAGGCGGCCACGCTGGCGGTTGAAATCAGCACGCCGCGCTCGCCGGTGGCCTCAGGCTCGTTCTGGCACATGGCTTCAGCCGCCAGGCGGATCATGTTGAAACTCCCCACCAGGTTGACCATGATGGTTTTGGTGTACACGCCCAGGTTGTGGGCACCGTTTTTGCCCACGGTTTTTTCGGCAGGGGCGATGCCGGCGCAGTTGACCAAGCCCATCAATTTGCCCATGGACACGGCTTGGGCCACCACGGCCTGGCCGTCGGCTTCGTTGCTCACGTCGCATTTGACAAAGGCACCACCGAGTTCTTGGGCGATGGCCTGGCCTTTTTCGACCTGCATGTCGGCAATCACCACCATGCCGCCTTGGGCCGCCAGCATGCGGGCCGTGCCTTCGCCCAAGCCCGATGCGCCGCCGGTGACGATGAAAACCTTGCCTTGAATGTCCATGTGTTGCTCCTGTATGGGGTTGACGTTACGTCAACGTCAATTATGCACATCCAGGCGCTGCAGGGGCTGCTCTGCCAAGCCCTGCGCAGGCCTTTTATGCGTCGGCATTCATTTTGTTTACAAACATGTGCAACATGAACGCGCCTATCAACAGCATGAGTGTCAGCACCGCCACGCTCATCAAGCCGTAGTCGGTCGAAAACAGATCGGTCCAAATTTTCATGGGTTTGCCTTGTTTAACGCATGCCTTCACTTTGAGCCGTCTTGGATTTTGGCTTTCTGATCTGGATCAACCGGTCGAAGACAATGGTGTCTTTCATCCATGTCTTTGCCTCGGATCAAACCCTATGCCCGCCTCTTTTTTCTGGATTTTCGGTGCCCTGAGCGCATGCCTGAGTGTGGTTTTGAGTGCCGCTTTCGCCCATTTGCCGCAGTTTGCAGGGGGCGTGCCGCCCATGGTGCAAACGGCTTTGAACCAGCAGCAGTTGCATGCCTTGGGGGTGATGTTGCTTGGCTTTGTGGTCAGTGTGCGCGGGACCTCGCGCTGGTGGGCAGCGGCTGGCAGCTTGATGGTGGTGGGCACCTTGTTGTTCAGCTTCAACTTGTATGCCCGGGCTTTGCTGGGTTTTGAGGGCTTGCGCGCCCTGGTGCCTTGGGGCGGTGGGGCCTGGATTTTGGCCTGGGTTTTGGCGGCCGTGGCCTTTGTGCGGCCCAGCCCGCGTGCCAAAGGGCTTTGAGGCTTTCAGACTTTTGAAGCTTTTCCCTATCGGGTTGATTGAAACAACTGATCAGTAGAAACCCTAGGTCGGTTTATGATTGCTACCAATGAGTTTTCTCATTCGATAGTTTTTATAAAACCAACCCAAGGAAATACCATGTCCCTGATCAACACCCAAGTCCAGCCCTTCAAAGCCAACGCCTTTCACAATGGCAAATTCATCGAAGTCACCGAGCAAAGCCTCAAAGGCAAGTGGAACGTGCTGATTTTCATGCCCGCTGCCTTCACCTTCAACTGCCCCACGGAAATCGAAGACGCTGCCGACAACTACGCCGCTTTCCAGGCATTGGGCACCGAGGTCTACATCGTGACCACCGACACCCAGTTTTCGCACAAAGTCTGGCACGAGACATCGCCTGCAGTGGGCAAAGCCAAGTTCCCCTTGGTGGGCGACCCCACGCACCAGTTGACACGCGCATTTGGCGTGCACATCGAAGAAGAAGGCTTGGCTTTGCGCGGCACTTTCATCATCAACCCCGATTTGATGATCAAAACCGTGGAAGTCCATTCCAACGAAATCGCCCGTGACGTGTCAGAAACCCTGCGCAAGCTGACCGCAGCCCAGTACACCGCCGCCAACCCCGGCCAAGTGTGCCCAGCCAAGTGGAAAGAAGGTGCCAAGACTTTGGCCCCTTCCATCGATCTGGTCGGCAAGATCTGATTTTTCTGAGCCCCATGCCCTGAACCCCAGGGCGTTGAGCGCAGCGCATGCCGGCCACAAGTTGGGCCTGCGCTGCCCCCAACGACAGCCCCCACCCCCCTTCAACACACGCCCCACCACCACCACCGGGGGCCTGAGACTTGTGCAGCCCGAAACCGGAGAACACCATGCTCGACGACACCCTCAAAGCCCAATTGCAGCAATACCTGGCCTTGCTGCGCCAGCCGATCCGCCTGGTCGCTTCGCTGGACGACAGCGAAACCGGCAGGCAGATGAAAGAACTCCTGGAGACCATCGTCGGCTTGTCGGACAAGGTCAGCCTGGACACCACGGGCAACGACGGGCGCAAACCCTCGTTTGAAGTGGTGCGCGAAGGCGAGACACAGGGCGTGCGTTTTGCCGGTTTGCCGCTGGGCCACGAGTTCACCTCTTTGGTCTTGGCCTTGCTCTGGACGGGCGGCCACCCACCCAAGGTTGAACCCGAAGTGATCGAGGCCATCCAAGGGCTGGACGCCGATTGCAGCTTTGAGGTCTACATGTCCTTGTCCTGCCACAACTGCCCCGACGTGGTGCAGGCTTTGTCGCTCATGGCCATTTTCAACCCCAAGGTCAAAACCGTGGTGATTGAAGGCGGCGCGTTCCCTCAAGAAGTGGAGGCGCGCCAAATCATGGCCGTGCCCATGGTGTTTTTGAAGGGCCAG
>CAMCNQ010000235.1 GCA_945875955.1 Limnohabitans sp. Rim8
GCAGCCCTTGACCCATGAGGTGAAGACTGTCGTGGGCGCAAGTGTTTGATTCATCAAGTGTTTCAAGCGCAAGCAAGCGGCCCACTGCCGGGTTTAGCTTCAGTCTTTCCCTCGGCAAGCGCAGTCCAGCCTAAGCAGGGCACCAACAAGCGGTCCAGCAATGCCATGTCAGCGCCATGCAGTTTGAGAAAAACTGGAACACTGCAGCGCTTTCAAGCTCACGGAATTGACCCCTTGATTTCTATTCCAAAATGGCTAAGTTCTGATTTGCAATAAGGGCAATGAAACGCCCTAGGCCCCTGTGGTATGGTCTTGACTTCAAAAACTTCTGAACACGGACAATATCGTGAGCAACAAAGGTCAACTCTTGCAAGACCCCTTCTTGAATGCACTGCGTCGCGAGCATGTGCCTGTCTCCATCTACCTTGTCAACGGCATCAAACTGCAAGGCCAGATCGAATCTTTTGACCAGTACGTCGTGCTTTTGCGCAACACCGTCACCCAAATGGTTTACAAACACGCCATTTCCACCATCGTTCCCGGTCGTGCCGTCACCTTCAGCACACCCGAAACGGGTGAAATCACCGCTTGATGTGGCTTTGCTTGGTCGGCGGTTGCACGCAACCGTCTGAGGTGGCTGAACTTGTCTGAAATTTCCAATCTAAAGCCTGCGCCGACCTTGCTGGTCGGTGTTGATTTTGGCCTGCCGCATTTTGATGGCGAGTTGAACGAATTGGGTTTGTTGGCCGTCTCGGGTGGCCTCAAGCCCGTGGCCAGGTTGACATGCAAGCGCAAGGCGCCCGATGCGGCGCTGTTTGTGGGCAGCGGCAAGGCCGATGAAATCAAAGAACTGGCTTTGATGCATGGCGCGGTCGAGGTCTTGTTTGACCAGTCTTTGAGCCCCGCCCAACAGCGCAATTTGGAGCGTCACATTGGCTTGCCAGTGAATGACCGCACCTTGTTGATTTTGGAAATTTTCGCCCAACGCGCTCGCAGCCATGAAGGCAAATTGCAAGTGGATTTGGCCAAACAGCAGTACCTGAGCACCCGCTTGGTGCGGCGTTGGTCCCACTTGGAGCGTCAAAGTGGCGGCATCGGCATGCGGGGTGGGCCTGGCGAGACGCAAATTGAGCTCGATCGCCGAATGATTGACGACTCGATCAAGCGCATCAAAGAGCGTTTGGTCAAGGTCAAACGCCAGCGCAGCACCCAAAGGCGTCAGCGCGAGCGGCGCGATACCTTCAATATTTCTTTGGTGGGCTACACCAACGCGGGCAAATCCACCCTTTTCAACGCCTTGGTGAAGGCGCGTGCCTACGCTGCAGACCAGTTGTTTGCCACCTTGGACACCACCACGCGCCAGTTGTATCTGGGCGAGGCGGGCCGTTCGGTGTCTTTGTCCGACACGGTGGGCTTTATCCGCGATCTGCCGCACGGGCTGGTCGAGGCATTTCAGGCCACTTTGCAAGAAGCGGCCGATGCCGATTTGTTGCTGCATGTGGTGGACGCGGCCAACCCCGATTTTCCGGAGCAAATGGCCGAGGTGCAAAAAGTCCTGACCGAGATCGGGGCCGATAAAGTCCCGCAGCTGCTGGTTTTCAACAAGCTCGACGCCATACCCGCTGAGCGCTGTCCATTGCAAATGCAAGACGAATATGATCTGCAAGGCGCGGCTGTTCCTCGGATTTTTCTGAGCGCCAAATCCGGTCAAGGGCTGGACTTGTTGCGCTCGGCCCTGGCGGGCATTGTTCAAGTGGCCTTGGCCCCTGTTGTGAAAGAAGTTGCAGATCCCCGTGACATCTCCCGGGTATATCCGGGTGATCTGTGTTGATGGTCGCCTGAATTCGGCACAATGCGAATTCGTCATACAGATATAGACAAAGACACCTCACCATGAATTTTCACCTGCCATCACTGCGATGGTCTTTGCTGCCCGCAAAGATCCGAGGCATGTTCAACCTGAACGACCCCCGCTGGGGCCGTGACGATGACAAATCAACAAATGAATCAGGCCAAAAGCCGCCAGCCGAGCAGGCCGATGCCCCGCCTCGGCAAGATGGTTGGCAGCAAAAGCCTGGCCGCGGCACGCAGCAGCAAAGCGGCCCCCCCGACTTGGATGAATTGTGGCGTGATTTCAACCGCAAACTGGGTCAACTCTTTGGTGGCAAGGGCGGCCCACAGAGGCCCAAAGGTCCTGGCGGCGGTGGTTCGGGTGGGCCTGAAATTCCGGGTTTCATCAAAAACCTGGGCATAGGGGTGATCTTGGGCGGGGCCTTGGCCGTCTGGTTGGCCACTGGCTTTTTCATTGTGCAAGAGGGCCAACAGGCCGTGGTCACGCAGTTTGGCAAATACCATTCGACCTCGGGAGCGGGTTTCAATTGGCGCATGCCTTACCCGGTCCAGCGCCACGAGTTGGTGTTTGTGACCCAGATCCGCTCAGTGGACATTGGGCGTGACAACATCATCAAGGCCACGGGCCTGCGTGAATCGGCCATGCTGACCGAAGACGAAAACATTGTGGAAATCAAGTTTGCCGTGCAATACCGTTTGAACGACGCGCGGGCCTATTTGTTTGAAAGCCGCAACCCCACCGAGGCCGTCGTTCAAGCCGCTGAAACGGCTGTGCGCGAGGTGGTGGGCAAGATGAAGATGGATTCGGCCTTGGCCGAAGAGCGCGACCAGATCGGGCCACGTGTGCGCGACAAAATGCAAAACATTTTGGACCGTTACAAGGTGGGCATCGAGGTGGTGGGCATCAACTTGCAGCAAGGTGGGGTGCGCCCGCCCGAGCAAGTTCAGGCCGCCTTTGACGATGTGCTCAAAGCGGGCCAGGAGCGTGAACGCGCCAAAAACGAGGCCCAAGCCTATGCCAACAACGTGATTCCCCGTGCTGTGGGTGCGGCCTCGCGCTTGAAGGAAGAGGCCGATGCTTACCGCGAACGCATTGTGGCGCAAGCCGAAGGCGATGCGCAGCGCTTCAAAACCATCTTGCCGGAATACCAAAAGTCACCCAAAGTCATGCGTGACCGCATGTACACCGACACCATGCAGCAAATTTACGGCAATGTGACCAAGGTCCTGATCGACAGCAAGCAAGGCTCCAACCTGTTGTATTTGCCGCTCGACAAAATCATGCAACAGGTGGGCACGGTGGCAGCCCCTGAAATCGACACCTCGGCAGCCAGCGCGATCACCCCCTCCAATGGCAATGCCGCTCCCGTGGACACCCGTTCACGCGACCTTCAGCGTTCGCGTGAACGCGATCCACGATAAGGACAAACAAAATGAATCGCATTGGATTGTGGATTTCAGGCCTGCTGGTGGCTTTGATGTTGTTGAGCTCCACTTTGTTTGTGGTGGACCAGCGCCAATTTGGGGTGGTCTATGCCTTGGGTGAAATCAAGCAAGTGATCACCGAACCTGGCTTGCACTTCAAACTGCCGCCGCCGCTGCAAAACGTCAACTACATCGACAAACGCTTGTTGACACTGGACAGCCCTGAAAATGAACCCATGCTGACCGCTGAAAAGCAGCGTGTGGTGATTGACTGGTATGTGCGCTGGCGCATCACCGATCCACAGGCTTACATCCGCAACGTGGGTCTGGATGAACGTGCCGGCACCAGCCAACTCAACCGAGTGGTGCGCAACGCCTTCCAAGAAGAGATCAACAAGCGCACCGTCAAAGAGTTGTTGTCTCTCAAACGTGAAGACCTGATGGACGACGTGAAAGCTGCGGTGTTGGTGGCGGTCAAGGGGGCCAAGCCCTGGGGTGTGGACGTGGTGGACGTGCGCATCACCCGCGCCGACTATGTGGACACCATCACCGAATCGGTTTACCGCCGCATGGAGGCAGAGCGCAAGCGCGTGGCCAATGAATTGCGCTCAACCGGTGCCGCCGAGGGCGAAAAAATCCGCGCCGATGCCGACCGCCAGCGCGAGGTCACCGTGGCCAACGCCTACCGCGATGCGCAAAAGATCAAAGGCCAGGGAGACGCTCAGGCCGCACGCTTGTATGCCGAGTCGTTTGGTCGTGACCCCCAGTTTGCGCAGTTTTACCGCAGTTTAGAGGCTTACAAAACCAGTTTTGCCAGCAAGAATGACGTGATGGTGCTCGACCCGGGCAGCTCCGAGTTTTTCAAAGGCATGCGTGGCTCGGACAGCAGCGCTCCTGCGCGAAAGTAAGACTTGCTCGAATCCCTCCTGCTGGCGGTGGGCCTCGTGCTCATCTTGGAGGGTTTGATGCCCATGATGTCGCCTGTGAAGTGGCGACAACTTTTTGAACAGCTTTTGCAGCTTCAAGACGGTCAAATCCGGTTTTTCGGTATGTTCATGGTTGTCGCGGGTTTGTTGTTGTTCTGGTTTGTTTCCTGAACTTCACCGCGAAACCGGGCTTGCAACCCGGTAAAATCTCAGTTTTAACAGTCTCCCCAAATCACATGTCTGCTTGGGTCCTTCCGGATCACATTGCCGATGTCTTGCCCTCCGAGGCTCGCCACATCGAAGAACTCCGTCGCGAACTGCTTGATACCGCCCGTGGCTATGGCTACGAGTTGGTCATGCCGCCGCTTTTGGAGCATTTGGAGTCCTTGCTCACCGGCACGGGCGAAGCACTGGATTTGCAGACCTTCAAGTTGGTCGACCAGCTGTCTGGCCGCACCTTGGGTTTGCGTGCCGACACCACCCCCCAAGTGGCCAGGATCGATGCGCATTTATTGGGCCGCGCTGGCCTGACCCGCCTTTGCTACTGCGGGCCGGTGCTGCACACCCGCCCGGCACGCCCTTACGCCACCCGTGAGCCTTTGCAATTGGGGGCTGAAATCTACGGCCATGCAGGGCCTGAAGCCGATCTGGAAATTTTGCAATTGGCGCTCGAATGTCTGGGGGTCGCCCATGCAGAGCATTTGCAGCTCGATTTGGCAGATGCCCGCATTGTCAACAGCTTGCTGCAGGCCCAAGCCATGAGCGAGGGCCTGCGTCACGACATCCATGCGGCCTTGGCCATCAAAGACGCCAGCGCATTGGCGAGATTGACCACCGGTTTTGATACCTCTGTTCGCGTGGGTTTGCGCGCCTTGGTCGATCTGTACGGTGATGCCTCGGTGCTGGACAAGGCAGAACAGT
>CAMCNQ010000236.1 GCA_945875955.1 Limnohabitans sp. Rim8
TCGGCCATGATGCCCGAGCCAATCACCGCGCACAGCAAAGCCGCGGTGCCCAAAAATTCGGCCAGGTAGCGACGCCAGTGGATCATGTGTGGGTCAAATCGCGGGCGGTTTTTTCAATCGCTTGGCGTTGCAAACTGGCCAAGGGCAAGTTGATGAAGATCTCCAGGCGCTTGCGAATCAGGTGCAGGGTCTGCAGGAACGCTTGGCGCTGGTCGGCCACGCTGCCTGCGGCCTCAGACGGGTCGGCATAGCCCCAATGCGCGGTGGCCGGCTGGCCTGGCCAATAGGGGCAGACTTCACCGGCCGCGTTGTCACACACGGTGATGACCAAGTCCATGTTGGGTGCGTCGGCCTTTGCAAAAACATCCCAACTTTTGCTGCACAAGCCTTCAACCGACACCCCCGAATGCTTCAAAGCTTCCAGGGCCAAGGGGTTGGGTTGCTGGTTCTCACGCGGGCTGCTGCCCGCAGAAAAAGCCTTGAAACGGCCTTTGCCCAAATGGTTCAGCAAGGCCTCGGCCAAAATGCTTCTGGCCGAATTGTGGGTGCACAGGAACAAAACATTCAGTGGTTTTTCGGCGTTCATGGGGGTTTTTCCTTCAGCAGGGACAGGCGGTCAAGGATTCGCTCAAACAGGGCTCACCTTGGCAGCAGTTTTGGGTTAAAAAGCCCAGCAGCGCATTCATCTGCTCAAACTGGGCCCGGTAAATCAGGTTGCGGCCCACGCGCTCTTGGGAAATCAGATCGGCGTGCAGCAAGGCTTTCAAATGGAAAGAAAGCGTGTTGGCCGGCATGCCCAAGGCATCGGCCAAGCTGGCCGGGGTCAGGCCCTCAGGGCCTTGAACCACCAACAAACGAAACAGGCGCAAGCGGTGGGTCTGCGCCAAGGCGGCCAAGGCTGCGATGATGTGCTTTTCTTCCATACTTCCATCTTAATGGAAATATACGAGCATTTGGTGAGTTGTCTAAAAAAATGACCCAGGCGGTGTCGCCGCTTGGGCTGGCCCAAGCAAAGCCCCATTTACCAACACGAACTTGGCCGGGTTTTGCCAGCCTGCGCAGCGCCGCACCACGGTCCGCGTCAAGCGGGCCTGGCCACTTAACCTCAATCTGGCAGTTGGCCGCTTGCTTGCGCTTTAAACACTTGATGAATCAAACACTTGCGCCCATGAGGGTCTTGACCTCATGGGTCAAGCGCTGCACGGCCGCAGGTCTGCCCCTCGGCGGTGCCCAGCTGCCGAATTTAGGCTTAACGGACTTGTGTGGCGTCTTGCCCAATCAAAATCGCCTTGGTTGTTTCGTCCACCGCGAGTGCGGTGTTGACGGTTTTGGCGATCGCATAGGCCTTTTGTGTGGCGGGCCGGTTTTTGATGCGCTCAAACCAAGCGGCCAGGGCTGGAAACTGCGCCATGTCTTGCCGCTGTTTTTCGTGCGGCACCACCCAGGGGTAACAGGCCATGTCGGCAATCGAATAGGCACCGCAGATGAAGTCGCGGCCATCGGACAAATGCTTGTTCAAGACCCCATACAGGCGCGAGGTCTCTTTGACATAGCGCTCCACGGCATAGGGCAGTTGCACGGGCGCGTATTGCACAAAATGGTGGTTTTGCCCGGCAATGGGGCCCAAGCCCCCCATTTGCCAAAACAACCACTGCAGGCATTCGTTTCGGCCTCTCAGGTCTTGCGGAATGAACTGGCCGGTTTTGTCGGCCAAGTACAAGAGGATGGCACCCGATTCAAACATACCGATGGCGCTGCCGCCATCTGTGGGCGCGTGGTCCATGATGGCCGGGATGCGGTTGTTGGGGGCGAACTTCAAATATTCGGGGTCGAACTGTTCGCCCTTGCTGATGTTGACCGATTGGATGCGGTACTCAAGCCCCGCCTCCTCCAGAAACAGGGTGACTTTGTGGCCGTTGGGGGTGGTCCAGTAATAAAAATCAATCATGTGAAAGCTCCAGTTGTGGGTTGCCAAGCTCAGACCGGGCCTGGGTGTGTGGGGATTGAGCGAGGAAGAAAATATAACTTAATAAGACATTTTAGGTTGACCACAGGCTTGATCCATGCGACGCCAGCCAATGCCAAGTGGCAAAAGGGCCAGACTCAAAGCATGCCCAACGAAAGCGCTGGGCTTGTACAAATCCATTGGTCACTCGTACAACGGTCAGCACCGCGCGTGGACCCAGGATGGCGTCAGGCCAAGCTGGGTGCCGGCCAAAGCGGGCCGTCTCGGACGGCCCTCAGTTGGGCCGGATCTGCACGGGAGCCTGATCTGGGTCCGTGTTCGGCGTTGCTGTCGGTGCAATCTGCCTGTCTTCCACCGCGTTGGCGGGGGCGCCAGGGGCCTGAAGAACCTGTGGCGGAACACCGACCTCAACAGCAGGCCCTGTGACCTCGGGCTCTGGGGCCCGGATCTGTCTGTTCACCGCTTCTGCGCCGTCCAAACGAACATTTTCAATGGTGCGGATTTCAACGGGTCTGTCGCCCCCAGTTGGGGTTGGCTCGGTTCTGATCTCCACAGCTGGCTCGACGGACTGGCGCAACTCCACGGCTGGCTCGACGGACTGGCGCAACTGCACTGTGGGCTCGTTGCCAACATTGGTGGTGCTGGTGCTGCCGGCAGCGGCACCCGAAGAGGGGACTGCGGCACCCGAAGAGGGCGCGGCGGCAGGCACGGCGATGGGCAGGGTCACCAGTGCAGGGGCCACGCCGCCCAGCACAACGGTGACCAAGACGGGTGCGTTCACTTGGGGCGCTTGCACCTGCACCAAGGTGGTCACCGGTGGCACGGTGAAGGCGGAGTTGATGCGCGCCACCACGTTCTCAATCACAGGCGGCGTGAAGACATAGTCGGTGCGTTCGCTGCGCAAGCTTGAACTCAGCAAATTGAAGTCGGCCACACCCTGGGTCTGGATTTGGGTTGAGCCGACTTGCTTGGACACATAGGTCAAGGCCACAGGCGAGAAATCCAGGCTCAATTGGTCTCCTGCAGCTGCGCCAGTGACCTGTCCGAGCAAGCTGACTTTCTTCGCGTCCACATCGACGTCGTTGTTGAAGACCTTGTCAAACTCGCCAACGATGCTGGCTTGGCCGCTCACAGGTCGGGCCAGCACGATGGCAGGCGTGTTGGCGTTGTCCAAACTTGGCAGTCGGTAATTGCTTTGCAACGCCGTGGCACTGTCGGTCAAGCGGATGGCCGCGACATACTTGTTGGCGGCGCTGACATGGGCATCGCTGGCCAGCGCGCCGGTGTAGCCCAAGACCTCGCTGCCGACCCCGGTTCGCAGGTCCACCGCGCCGCTCAAATCCGTCGTGCCGTCATAAGTTTTGGAAGCCGAGAGACTGACTGTTTTGGGAGCGATGACGGCCGCGATCCGTGTGATGGGGGCCAAGGTGTAATTGCGCGCATCTTGGCCCACCAGGGCTCCGCCCAAAATCGTGACCTCATTGGCCGTCACAACATCTTTGCTGTTGTAGTCGGCTTTGGCGTAGCTTGCGCCCACCACATCGCCCGCAAACAAGGGGCCAAGCATGGGGGTTGTCACCACGTTGGCGGTGGTTGAACCGTCGTAAATTTTCGGGACGACATCAAACACATGGTCCAGCATGAACGGGTTGATCTTGCCCGTGCCCAAGACCGTGCGTCCTTGCGTGGACAGATAGCCATACACCTTGGCACCACGGGCATCGGTGGTCTCAAATTGGGCATTTTTGAGCGTGACCACTTGGTCAAGCGCATGGATGCTGTCATAACTCGCGGCATAACCTGGCATGTTGGCCATGGGTTTGAGCGCGGTAATTTTGTCACCGTCCAAAAGAGCCCCGCTGTACGAGAAGTTGCCGTCCACCGGCGTGGCCACATTGGTTTTGTCGTACACCCGCGTCACGCCTTGCAAGGCCACGGTCACCTCGGGCGTGACCTGGTACAAGAAACCGTTGCCCGCCTCTTGCAGTGGCGCGGTTGCAGGGCCAACCCCGTATTGTTTGAACAGGTAGTTCAGGCCGCCCTTGGTGTCGAGTTCTGGGGACTGGGTGTAAACCAGCCACCGAGCCTGAGGCGATGTCAATGCCAGGGACGATGCACCCGCGTTGTTGGTGAAGCTTTGGGCCGCGATGTGGATGGCTCCCACACCGGCCGAGGGTGCGTTTGCAGCCACTTGGATCAAGGCGCCCGGCAGCAAGCGCACATTGCCTGCCGGTGCGTCCACACGCACGGTCGAGTTGATGCTGGTGAGATCCATTTGGGAGCCGATCACCACATCACCTTGGTCACTTTGCACGGTTATGCGACCTGCGCCGGTGATGGTCGCATTCATGAGGTTCACCCCATTGGTTTTGTGAATCGCCAACTCAACCGCTTCACCCAAGGTCAAAGCCCCTGTGCCCAGGCTGCCACTGGCACCGCCGTTGCCCACCCGCAGTTGGCCTGCAGCAATCTGGGTATCGCCCGTGTAGGTGTTTTCGCCGGTCAGCGTCAAAGTGGTTTTGGCCTTGGTTTTGAGTAAATCGCCCGCGCCACTGATCACCCCGCTCAAGGTTTGCGACTGCTCGCTGTTGAGTTCCAGCGCAGCGCCACCGGCCAAACGAATGGCCCCACCATATTGCCCGCCACCCAATTGGGCCGAGCCCTCGAGCAACAGTCTGCCCGCATCCACACGCGTATCGCCGGTGTAGGTATTCTCGCCCGTCAAGGTGAGGGAGCCCGAGCCCAGTTTGTCCAGGCTGGCCGTGCCCACCAGGGCCGTGGCAAATGTCACCGCCCGCCCTGCCGTGTCCACACGGTAAGCGTTGGCGGTGCGGCTCAGGCGATCCGAGTAATCGGTCTGGTTGTTGGCGCTGTAGCGCAATGTGCCGCCGCTGAATGCCAAATCACCTGTTTGTCCCAAGGCCCCGGCACTGGCCGCTTCCAGCACACCGGCGGCCAGCACGGTGCCGCCGCTGTAGCTGTTGGCACCGCCGAGGCTGAGCACACCTGAGCCCCGTTGCTGGACTTGGCCTGTGCCGCTGATGTTGGCTGCGAAACCGTAATCGTCGGCGCGCTCAAAGGCCAAGTTGGCGTTGTTCACCACATTGC
>CAMCNQ010000237.1 GCA_945875955.1 Limnohabitans sp. Rim8
GTGCCTTCGCGGACCATGCCCAGCAAGTCCTCGCAGCGGTGGGCCACCGACTCCAGTGCGCCCAACTCCATGACGCGGCTCAAACCCTTGAGTGAGTGAAAAGCCCGGAAAAGTCCCGACACTTCTTCTGCGTTGAGCAACTCGGCGTCGGCCTTGACCAGCAAGGATTCAATGCTTTCGATGTGCTCTTCGGTCTCTACGGCGTACTGCGCCCAGATGGTTTCTAGAAAATCGTCAGACACGGTCCCACACTCCTTTCGAGCTTAGTGTCGAAAAACAGGCACTACCTTTTAGGACAGACCCAACACTCGGCGGGAGGCGGTGACGATCTCATGGCCTTTTTTGGCATTGAGGTCGAGACTCATGGCACCAGACGGTTTGGCAATGACTTCCGCCGCGCCAAATTTCCGGGCTTCAATGGCTTGTGGGGAGCCTGCTTGGGCCACCGAAGACACGATGATCACCGGCACTTTGCTCATGAGGCGCAGACGCTTGATGCACTCGATACCGTCCATGTGCGGCATTTCGATGTCGAGCAAGACGAGATCGGGGGCGATCTCTTTGACTTGCTGCAGGGCTTCCAGGCCGTTGGTGGCTTCTCCCGCAACTTCCAAGTCTGGATCAGAGGTCACGATGCCACGCAACAGGGCGCGCATCACAAAAGAGTCATCAACAATGAGTATGCGTTTCTTGGTCATGAGGGCAGTCTCTATCAAACAGAGGTTTTGAAGGTGGGAATTGTGCGCGAAGCGCACAAACGAGAAAGGCGTGTGCCGATTTCTTGCGGGGAAAGTACAGCTGTCGCCAAACCCGCGTTGAGGGTTGATGTGGGCATGCCGTCCACAATGCAGCTGTCGGGTTCTTGGACCAGCACATGCGAATTTTTTCGCGCGACGAGGTCTTTGGCGCCCAGCATGCCGTCACTGCCCATGCCGGTCATCACCACCGCCACGACAGGGCAGGAGGTGGCTGCGGCTGAGCGGAACAGCACATCGGCATTGGGATGAATGTTCGCATTCAAGTCGGTTTTTTGGTACAGCATCAGCTTGCCGGGGAAGGGTTCGCGGATGACCACATCCGCGCCACCTTTGGCGATCACCACCATGCCGGGCTTGAGCTCCATTTGTTCGGTGCTTTCGACCACGTCCAATCCTGTCTCACTGCGCAAGTGCGCTGCAAAACCGCTGGTGAACATGGGCGGCATGTGCTGGGCCACCACCATGGGGCAACCGAGCCGACCCATGGACTTGAGCACATGCGGCAGTGTGGCGGGGCCACCCGTCGAAATGCCGAGCACCACCAAACCTGCTGCTTGTTGGGTTGGGATCGAGCGCAATTGACGAGGGGCTGCAGGGCTGTTTTTGTTGGCAACCAAAGGCGAAGCCGCCAAGTTGCGCAGGGTGCTCAGACGGCTTTTCTTTTTGGCCCAGTAGCGGAGTTTTTCAACCAGGTCGGCACCGATTTGCACAATGTCGAGTTGCACAAAAGACGATTTCTTGGCGATGAAGTCCACCGCACCCAACTCCAGGGCCCGGATGGTGGTGACCGAGTTGCGCTCGGTCAAGCTGCTGAGCATGATGATGGGGCAGGGCGTCGAGGCCATGATTTGGCGGGTGGCTTCCAGGCCATCCATCACCGGCATTTCTACGTCCATGGTGATGACATCTGGGCGCAACTCGCGTGCCATCTCGACGCACATTTGCCCGGTCTTGGCTTCACCCACCACCTCGATGTCAAGATGGCTCTCTACCATCTTGCGGATGGCAATCCGCATGAAAGCGGAGTCGTCCGAAATCAGTAATCTGATCATACGCGTTTGTCGTTTCTCACATACCAAGGACCGCCCTTGCCTAGGCGCGATTCGAAGTATTCCGGCACCAGCATTTGCACCGATGCACCCAAAACCAATACACCGCCTGTCGACATGGATCGGGCCAGCATGGTCTGCACGGCTTTCTTGATCGGGTCTTCGAAGTAGATCAGCACATTGCGGCAAAACACCAAGTCCATGCCCATAACAGGCGGGCGGTTGTTCATCAGGTTGAAACGTTCAAAGCGGGTGCATTGGCGAACCCATTCGCGGATCTTGAAATAGTTCACACCCGGCATGGCGTTCGCAGGCGCAATCTTGACGTCCTCGAACATGCTTTTCCAATCGTCGGGCAAATTGCGAAACGAACCCATGCCCAAGTCACCATAAATGGCCGCTTTGGCGGTGCGCAGAGCTTGGTTGGAAATGTCGGTGCCAAATGAAAACACACTCCACCCTGCTTCGGGCACCAGTTTGCCTTCAAACAAACGGGCAAAGCCCGCTTTTTGCATGGCACGTAAAGCCGAGAAGGTCAGGTCATAAACTTCTTCGCCCGTGGAACTGGCCGCTGACCAAATTTGCACTTGCTTTTGGGTTTTACGCAGGTTCAACAGGTGCGGCATGATTTCGTCGCCCAACATGCTCATCAGGTCGGGATCGCGGCAAAAATAGGTTTCATGGACCGTCAAGTTTTCAACCAAGGACTGCCATTCAGAGTGTTCAGTGGAGCAGTTGTTCATGCTTTCGACCCAGTCTTTCAACGTGGCCATGGGCATGTCTTTGAAAATACGCACCAGTTTGCGCTCCACCAAAGTACCGGGTTTGATGCCAAAACGTGTTTCCACGCCAGCCATCAATTCATTGATCAAAAGCAGCAAGGCCCGTGATTGGGTGGTTTCTTCTGGCTTGTTAAATCCGGACATCGGTTTCGGAGCCAGTGTGCTGGTAGCGGGTGCAGGAGCGGCCGCCGTGGCTGAGCGAGCCGTGTCCACTGCGCTGCGCATTTGACTGATCAGGTCGTTGACTTTTTTATCTTGTGTCACAGCTTGTTCATTTCAGTTGGCGTTTAGCAGCCAAGGTGAGAGGCGCCAAAGTGATGAGTGAAATCAGCTCGCCGTCCAGCTTGCCAACCTCGTTGAGGTAATCGTTTTGTTGGTTTCTCACAGGGGTGATGTTGGCTTCCTGGATGTCGATCACACGTTCAATACGATCCACAATCAAGGCCCACGGCTCATTGTCCACGCGAACCACCACGTAAGACGATGTTTCCAGCGGTACCACACCCAACATCTTGCGCAGATCGATCACAGGGGCAATTTCACCTTTGATCTGGACCACACCGCTGAGGCTTGTGTCCCCCTGAGGAAGATCCACACTGTCGCTGTATTCTTCCACACGGTCGACCAAGCTCAAGGGCAAGGCACAACGTTCACTTCCCAACCTGAAAGAAAGCATGCGGCGCACAGCGCTCGGGACCAAATGGTTGTTGTGAAGCATGAATGTGGTTTGTTGTGTCAGAAATCGCTGGTAATGGGCGATGGCTTGGGGCGAGAGCAAGCCGGTCATGGACAACAAGCCCGTCATGTGACCTTCGCGGCCAGCTGCGCCATTGAGGTAGCCTTCCAGTTGGGCATCTTGCGAACCCGCCACGGATTGCACGGCTTCGCGAGGATAGCGTTCAATGCCCAAGATGGCCGATACGCTCACACCCAGTTGCAGGCCTTGGACTTTAACGACCAACACAAATTTCGCTTCGGTTAAATGGGGACGATTAAGCAAGCCCCCCAGAGAGACGATCAACAAGGCTTGGCCGCGCAGTTGCATCAAACCTAAAACTTCGGATGATGAACCGGGCAGTTGCGTCAATTGCCCGATTTCTACGATCTCCTGAACATGGGCCATGTGCAGGGCATAGGTTTCACCACAGTCTTCGACCGTCACGGTGGCCATGTCGTTGTTGGCTTGCTTGGCGCTGTCGGCACGGGCGTCATCGTGCAGGTCAAAACCAATCAGTCCCCCGCCGCCTTCCGGTACGCCCGTGGGGTCCATGTTGCGCATGTCCAGCGATTGCTGGTCAAGCAACAAGACCATGCGCTCATTGAGTGTGAACTCGCCACACACCAGATTGCGCTGATCGGGGTCCACATAGGGCGTCAGCAGCGATTCGTCCAAGTTGATCTTGTTGTGCACGCGATCGACTTGAAGCGCAATGTTTTCATGACCCGTGATGACGACCAGCAAATTTCCGTTGATGTCGGCAGTGCGTGCAGGCATGCCCAAGCGCAGGGCGAGGTCAATCTTCAGCAGCACTGTACCCGCCACATTGACCAAGCCCTCGACCTCTGGGGGCGCGTAGGGCAGAGGGGTCACAGCCAAAGACTCCAACACCTGATTGACCGCCGACGCACGCAACGCAAAGCGGTTTTCTTGGATGTCAAAAAGTACCAGTTCCATGGTGATGGGTCTCGCCGCTTTAAGTGCTGAACTTGGTGATTTCGGTACGGGTAGAGTCGGCCACCTTGGACAACTCGATCATCGCAGCAGCCAACTCTTCCGATGCAGCTGAATTGCTGCGGGCAATCTGTTCGAGGTTCTCCACGCTGGAGTTGATCTCTTGGATCATGCGGGTCTGCTCTTCCACAGACGCTGAAATGCGTTGCAGCATGCCGTCGGTTTGGGTAGAGGACTTCACAATGCGCTCCATGTCGGAGCTGACTTCTTTGACCGCGATCACCGCTTCTTTGGCTTGCTGACTGGCTTGCTGGATCAATTGTGTGATCTCTTTGGTGCTGTCTGCGCTGCTGGCCGCCAATTTACCCACTTCGTCTGCGACCACCGCAAAGCCTTTGCCGTGTTCGCCAGCGCGGGCCGCTTCAATGGCGGCGTTCAAGGAAAGCAGGTTGGTTTTGTTGGCAATTTTCTCAATGACATCGGTGATCTTGTTGATCTTTTCCGAACTCAAGGCAATGCCGTTGACCACGTCCACCATTTGCACCATTTTGTGTTGACCATCGCGCACGATGGTGGTCGACTCCTGGGCCTGACGGCTGGCATGCTCGGTGTTGGAAGCGATGTCGCTCACCGCGGCGGCTGTCTGACGAATGGCGCTGACCATGTGCCCAATGAACTGGGTTTGACTTTGCGCACCGTCGGCCAGCTGGCCAATGGCGGTGCTGGTGTCGTTGGCCGCACCCGCCACTTGTTGCGCGTTTTCACCAATCTGGCGCATGGAAATGGCCAGCGCCTGGAGAGAGTCGTTG
>CAMCNQ010000238.1 GCA_945875955.1 Limnohabitans sp. Rim8
GATGATGGTGGCCGCCAGTGTGGCCTGCGGCAAATAGTAAAGCGCAGGGGTTAAAAACAGGGAAGCCAAAGTGATGCCCACCGCCGTGTAAACGCCTGCGGCAGGCGTGACAGCGCCGGCGTCAAAATTGACCACCGAGCGTGCAAAACCACCGGTAACGGGAAAGCCGCCTGTGAAAGCCGCCGACAGATTGCTGGCACCCAAGGCCACCAACTCTTGGTCAGGCTCGATGCGTTGACGACGTTTGGCGGCCAAGGTTTGGCCCACCGACACCGATTCCACAAACCCCACCACGCTGATCAGCAGCGCGGGCACCCACAACTCTTGCCACAAGGCCAAGTCCCAAAGCGGCGCTGTGATGGGTGGCAAGCCTTGCGGCACCGTACCCACCAGTTTCATGCCCTGGCCTTGCCAGTCCAGCGCCCAAGCCAACACCGTGGTCAAGGCAATCGCCACCACAGGGCCCGCCTTGGCCAGCACATCGGCCAGCTTGGGTTGAAGGCCTGAAGAAATGAGCAGTGGTTTCAAGCCCTTGCGTACCCAGAACAAAAACACCGTAGCGGCGATGCCCACACCCAAAGTGAGCAGGTGCAGGTTAGAGGCTTGGTGCATCAGCGCAGACAGCAACTCGACAAAGTTGTGGCCCTCGGCTTTCACACCCATGAGGGTTTTCATTTGGCTCAAGGCGATCAACAAACCCGAGGCCGAAATGAAGCCCGAGATCACGGGATGGCTTAAAAAATTGGCCAAAAAGCCCAATCTCAAAAACCCCATGATCAGCAGCATGCCGCCCGACAAAAACGCCAACGTGATGGCCACTTGCCAATAAGCATGCGTCCCCGCAGCCGCATGTTCTGCCACCGCCGCAGCGGTCATCAAAGACACCACGGCCACAGGCCCCACTGCCAAAACACGGCTACTGCCCAGCACTGCATAGAGCAGCAAGGGCGCAACGCTGGCGTACAAACCCACCTCAGGTGGCAGGCCTGCCAACAAAGCATAGGCCAAGCTTTGCGGGATCAACATGATGGTGACGATGAGTGCCGCCACCATGTCGCTGGTGAAAGTTTCTCGGTTGTATTGGCGACCCCACGCCAACATCGGAACAGTGGGGAGCCAACTTGGCAGTGCAGTCATCGGTCAACCATTTCGACTTCGTTTTTTGCAGAAATGCGGCTCAAACAGAGGTCAATCTGTCTTTGCGCGGTGCGTGCACGAAACGGTCCATCAACTCAAAGCCCAGCATGCCGACCAACATGGCCAAGACAAACACCAACGCCTTGGGTTGGCCATCGGCCATCGACACCAGCGCCGGGCCAGGGCAAAACCCAGCCAAGCCCCAACCTGCACCAAACAACAAACTGCCTATCACCAGTTTTTTGTCCATGTCCATGTTGGTGGGCAAGCGAAAAGCGCCACCCAAAAAGGTGCTGGTGCGTTTTTTGGCCACGGTGAAGGCAAAAAAGCCAACCATGATGGCACCGCCCATGACCAGCGCCAGTGAAGGATCCCAAGTGCCAAACAAGTCGAGAAATCCAATGACTTTGCCTGGATCGGTCATGCCTGAGAGCATCAGACCCAAGCCAAACAGCAGGCCAACGACAAACTCAGCGATGCGGTGGAGGTGGTTTTTGTTAAGCATGTTGATTTCCTTAGAGGATGTGACGCAGCACGTAGACCATGACAAAGCCGGCACCCATGAAAGAGAGTGTGGCCACCAAAGAGCGGGGTGACAGGCGAGACAAGCCGCACACACCATGACCGCTGGTGCAACCCGAGGCATAGCGGGTGCCGATGCCCACCAGCAAACCGGCGGCAATCACCATCCAGCCAGACGCATCCATGCGCGGGGCGGTGATGTACTGCGCTGGCACCAAGGCATGAAAAACCGTGGGTGCGGCCAACATGCCGAGCAGAAAGGTCACACGCCAGCTGGTATCGCCCACTTTGGGGGGCAACAAACCGCCCAGGATGCCGCTGATACCCAAAATGCGCCCATTGACCAAAATGAAGATGGCCGAGGCCACCCCCAAAATAATGCCCCCAGCCATAGAGGCGAAAGGCGTGAAATGTGCCCAATCGATGTTCATGCTGATGCTCCTTCTTGTGGTTCGCAAAATTGCGCGAATAAAACGTTCATGACCGCCAGCGCTTGTGGGCTGGCAATTTGGTAGTAGATGTTTTTGCCATCACGGCGGGTGGTCACCAGCTCTTCGTCTCGCAAGACCGTGAGCTGCTGCGACAAGGTGGGCTGCACGATGCCCAAGATCTCTTCCAACTCGCCCACGCGCTTTTCGCCTTGAGACAGTTGACACAGCAGCATCAAGCGGTCGGGGTTGGAGAGCACTTTCATCAGTCGGCAGGCATGGCCGGCTGAAATTTTCATTTTTTCAAGGTCCAGTGTGGTGGTTGGCATGGGCGGTTCCCCCGACTTCATCAAAAGAAGTTGAAATTATATTGACAAATAAATTATTTGTCAATATAATATATAAAGCTTAATCAATAACGGAGTTCTCGATGACCACCACCCATCTCAACCCACTCGTTCACGGCATTTTTGACCCCGCTACTTGGACCGTCACTTATGTGGTTTACGAAAAGCCTGGTTCAGCTTGCGCCATCATTGACTCGGTGTTGGACTACGATCCCAAGTCCGGCCGGACCAGTCACACGTCAGCGGATAAGGTGATCGAATTTGTCAAAGCCAACGATCTGAAGGTGGCCTGGATTCTTGAAACCCATGCCCATGCCGACCACCTGAGCGCCGCCCCTTATCTGAAACAGCACTTGGGTGGCCAAACCGCCATCGGTGACCACATCGGTGGCGTACAAAAAGTGTTCAAGGGCATTTTCAATATGGAAGAAAGCTTCCGGCCTGACGGATCGCAGTTTGACCATTTGTTTGCCGAGGGCGAAACCATCACCTTAGGCAAGCTGACAGGTCACACCATGGATGTGCCAGGCCACACGCCCGCTTGTGTGGCTTACCAGTTTGGCGATGCTGTTTTTGTGGGCGACACCCTGTTCATGCCCGATGTGGGCACCGCACGCTGCGACTTCCCCGGTGGCGACGCCAGAACTTTGTATGCCTCGACGCGCAAAATTTTGAGCCTGCCGTCTGCGACACGCTTGTTCATGTGCCACGACTACCCGCCCAATGGACGCCCGGTCACTTTTGAGACGACTGTGGCCGAGCAAAAGGCCAAGAACATCCATGTACACGACGGCATCGGTGAAGCCGATTTTGTCAAGATGCGTACCCAGCGAGACGCGACCCTGGACATGCCGGTGCTCATCCTGCCTGCGGTCCAAATCAACATCCGCGCTGGCCAGTTGCCACCCAAGGAAGACAACGGCATCGCCTACGTCAAAATTCCTTTGAACGCCCTTTGATCATGTCTGGATTTACCCATCCCCAGGCCAACTGGGACAAACGTTTTTCAACGCCCGACTATCTCTTTGGGGAAGAGCCCAATGATTTTTTGGTTTCTCAAGCTTCGCGTTTGGGCCATGGTCATGCATTGGCTTTGGCCGATGGTGAAGGCCGCAACAGTGTTTGGTTGGCTCAACAAGGCTTCACTGTCGACGCCTTTGATTTCTCAGCACTCGCCATTGCCAAAGCACAGGCCATGGCCGCCAAGCGTCATGTGCAAGTGAATTTCCATTGCAGTGATTGGCAGTCTTTTGATTGGAAAGCTGCTCACTACGACTTGGTCGTCGGCATCTTTTTCCAATTTGCCACGCCAGCGGAGCGGGCTCAATTGTTTGAAAAAATCAAAAACACATTGAAACCCGGTGGTTTACTGCTCATCCAAGGCTATGGCAAAAACCAACTCAGCTACAACACGGGCGGGCCTGGCAAGTTGGACCATTTGTACGACGACACACTGATGCTCGAAGCTTTTGCTGGCTACGATGTATGGGTTTGCAACACCTATGAAACCACCATCCAAGAGGGCGCAGGCCACAGCGGCATGTCAGCCTTGGTGGGTTTTTTGGCAAGAAAACCGTAGCCAAAGGGGATAAATATGGACGCACTTGATCCGCTTTTCCTGGCACGCTTGCAATTTGCTGCCAACATCACCTTCCACATTTTGTTTCCCACCATCAGCATTGCCATGGGGTGGTTTTTGTTGTTTTTCAAAACCAGATTTGTGTCCACAGGTGCGCAGCACTGGATGGACGCTTACCAGTTTTGGGTCAAAATTTTTGCTTTGACCTTTGCCTTGGGTGTCGTCAGCGGCATCACCATGAGTTTTCAGTTTGGTACCAATTGGCCAGGCTTCATGAACACGGTTGGCAACGTGGCCGGTCCCCTGTTGGCCTACGAGGTGTTGACTGCCTTCTTTTTGGAAGCCACCTTTTTGGGCATCATGCTGTTTGGCCGGGGCCGCGTCAGCGAAGGTGTACACACCCTGGCCACTTGGCTGGTGGCCATGGGCACCACCGCTTCGGCGTTTTGGATTCTGGCCCTCAACTCCTGGATGCACACGCCCGCCGGCTTTGAGATGATCAACGGACAAGCACATGTGACCAGCTGGTTCGAGGTCATCTTCAACCCCTCCTTCCCTTACCGCATGACGCACATGTTGCTGGCCTCTGGCTTGACTGGTTCGTTTTTGCTGGCGGGCATCAGCGCTTACCGTTGGCTCAAAAACGACCGAGGCCTAGACGTGATGGGCTCTTTGCGCACTGGTGTGATGGTGGCTGCGGCGCTGATTCCTGTGCAAATCGTGGTCGGCGACTTGCACGGCCTCAACACTTTGAAATACCAACCTGCCAAATTGGCTGCGATGGAAGGCATTTGGGAAACACAAAAGGGCGTGCCTGCGGTCTTGTTCGCCATCCCTGACCAGGCCACGCAATCCAATCGCTACGAAATCGCCATCCCAAAGTTGGCGTCGTTTTACTTGACCCACGACTGGAATGGCGAAGTCAAGGGCATCAAAGAATTTGGTGACCAGCATCCACCAGTAGGTCCGGTGTTTTGGGCGTTTCGCATCATGGTCGGCGTTGGCTTGCTCATGCTCGCTGTCAGTTGGTTTGCCAGCTACGAGCTGA
>CAMCNQ010000239.1 GCA_945875955.1 Limnohabitans sp. Rim8
AGCCCACCCCCGCCCCAAGCCCCGCACCTTCATGCGCGCGCCAGACTCAAGCCGTGGTTTTTCAAAGGCAAGCTGCGGATGCGTTTGCCCAAGGCGGCCGAGATGGCGTTGGCCACCGCGGGTGCCAAAGGCGCTTGGGCGGGTTCGCCCACACCGCCCCAAAAGCCGCCGGTGGGGGCGATCACCACCTCCACCTTGGGCATTTCGTTCAAACGCATCATGCGGTAATCGTGGAAGTTGGACTGCTCAATGCGCCCGTCTTTGAGGGTGTTTTCACCCCAGAAGATGGCGGTCAAACCGTGTACCACGCTGCCCTGGAATTGGGCCACGATGTTGTCGGGGTTCACCGCGTAGCCGGGGTCAATGCCGATCACGATGCGGTGGATCTTGACCTCGTTTTTGGCGTTGACCGAGACATCGCACACACAAGCGGTCCAGCTGCCATAACCGTCGGTGGCCGCCACGCCGCGGAACACACCCGGTGCCGGTTTTTTATCCCATCCGGCCGCTTGGGTCACGGCCAGCAAGATGGCCCGGTCGCGGTTGGCTTTTTCGTTGTTGGGCAGCATGGCCAGGCGGTATTGAACCGGGTCTTGCGCGGCGGCCATGGCCATCTCGTCGATGAAGCACTCACGCCCGAACGGGTTTTGTGAATGCCCCACGGTGCGCCAAAAACCCACCGGCACATTGGTGTTGCGCTGGGCATAGTCGACCAAGGTGTTGGGGATGTCGTAGGGGTGGTCGTTGAAGCAGGCCACCGCCTGACCGTCGACGCCTTTGGGCAAGGGCAGTTTGAGCAAGGTGGCCAAAATGGACGGTGCGCTGACACGGATGTGCAGTGCCTCGGCTTTGCCGGTGGCGCTCAAACCCGCTTTGAAACGCATCAAGCTGGCCGGGCGGTACAAACCGTGCTGAATTTCTTCTTCGCGCGACCACAGCATTTTGACCGGCTTGCCCGGCATGGCCTTGGCAATCGTGACGGCTTGGCGTGTGAAGTCTTGCGGGCTTTTGCGCCCAAGACCCCCGCCCAATTGCATGGGATGCACTTTCACGTTGGCCTGGGGCACACCCGCAGTGGCAGCCGCCACGGCCAAAGTCGATTCCGGGTTTTGCGTGGAGCACCACACATCGAGTTGGTCGCCCTGCAACCAAGCGGTGCACACCATGGGCTCCATGGTGGCGTGCGCCAAATAGGGCGTGAAGTACTCGGCCTCCACGACCTTGGCGGCCTTGCCCAGTGCCTCCATGGTCTTGCCATCGTCGCGGGCCACCGCCAGCTCGGGCTGGGCCATGCCCGCTTTGAAGTGCGTCATGATGGCCGCGCTGCTCAAAGTGCCGTGCTCGCCCACTTCCCAGTCCACCGCCACGTCGCGCAGGGCCTCTTTGGCGCGCCACCAGTTGTCGGCCACCACGGCCACAAAGGTGCCCAAATTCAGCACCTTGACGATGCCCCTGCGGTTTTCCACCTTGGAGGCGTCCATGGTTTTGACGGTGCCGTTGAACACCGGGCAAGCCGCCACGGCCGCGTGCAGCATGCCGGGCACTTGGGCGTCGATGCCGTACTTCACACGGCCGGTCACGATGTCAGGTATGTCCACTCGGGCAATGGACTTGCCAATCAGCGTCCACTCTTTGGGGTCTTTGAGTTTGACGTCTTTAGGGGCTTCGAGCTTGGCCGCCGCTGCGGCCAGTTTGCCGTAGCTGAGCGTGCGCTTGCTGGGCAGGTGGGTGACCTTGCTGAGTGCGGCTTTGCACTCGCTGGCCGGCACGCCCCACTGCTGAGCGGCCGCGGCAATCAGCATTTCGCGTCCGGTGGCACCGGCTTTGCGCAGGTATTCCTGCGAATTGCGGATGGTGCGGCTGCCCACCGACGCCATGTCGCCGTAAGCGCGTTTGGTGCGCAGGTTCTCGTGCGCGGTGGCGTACTCGACGCGCACTTTCTTCCAATCGGCCTCCAGCTCTTCGGCAATCATCATGGGCGCTGAGGTCATGCTGCCTTGGCCCATTTCGGCGCGGGCATAGCGAATGACAATCGTGTCGTTGGGCTCGATTTCAACCCACACATTCAGCTGGGGCGTATCGGCCGCTTGCGCCGTTTGCGGCACAAAAAAACCGACCGACAGACCGGCTGCTGCGGTGCTGGTGATCTTCAAAAAGTTGCGGCGGTCGATGCCGGAGGTCATTTCTGGGGTGCTCATGCGCGGGTCCCTTTCTTGGCTGCGGCGTGAATGGCGGTGCGGATGCGGGCATAGGTGCCGCAACGGCAGATGTTGGTCATGGCCGCATCGATGTCTGCGTCGGTGGGTTTGGGCTTTTTCTTGAGCAAAGCGACCGCTGCCAGCATTTGCCCGCCTTGGCAGTAACCGCACTGCGGCACTTGGTGGTCAATCCAGGCTTGCTGGACGGCGTGCAACTTGCCCTTGTCGGCCAAGCCTTCGATGGTGATGACTTTTTGACCCTCAGCGCCTGAGACCGGGTAACTGCAAGAGCGCACCGGCTCGCCATTGACCAGCACCGTGCACGACCCGCACTGGGCGATGCCGCAACCAAATTTAGGTCCCTTGATGTCGAGCTCATCGCGCAGGGCCCACAAAAGGGGCATTTCCGGCTCGGCATCGAGCGTGTGGTTTTTGCCGTTGACGTTCAGTTTCATGTGCGGGGTCTCCTGGTTCAGTGAATTTGTTCGACTATCTCGCCAATGGGCTGCAACTGCAACGCCCAAAGGGACAAACCCACTGTTGGCGGGCATGAATTTGTCACTTCAGCGACATTGCCCGGATGGCCCGACCGTCTTAATCAAAGCGGCATGACCTCAACCCGGCGTCACAATGTCGGTTTGAGCGATGCATTTTTAACGCCAAGGTTTTCTACTGGAGGTTTTTTTCTGTGAGCATGGAGTACGCACCCCACGGACTGATCGGATTGCTGACCCCGCAAGCCAACACCACCGTCGAACCGGAAGCTTGGGCCTTGTTGCCGACTGGCTATTCGCTCATCAATGGCCGCTTGGTCAGCCAGGCCAACGGTCTGAACGAGCGCTTGCTGGATTACTTTGGCCAGTTGGAAAAAAGCCTGGTTCAATTTGCCAATGCCCCGTTGTCGGTTTTGGCCTTGGCCTGCACAGGTTCGTCCTATTTGATGGGGCAAGCCCAGGAAGCACGTTGGGTCAACGACTGGCAAGCGCGGCTGCAGATTCCGGTCATCACCGCTGGCCGCGCCGTGGCGGAGGCCCTGCACAAACTCGGTGTTAGCCAACTGGATTTGCTCTCGCCCTACCCTGCAGAGCTCACCCAGGCCAGCAAGGCGTATTGGGTGAGCCATGGTTTTCACATCGGCCAGGTTCAGTCCGTGCCCACCGCTGAAGCGGGTTTTCATGCGATTTACAGCACCTCCAGCGCCTCGGCCAGCGGCGCGGCTTTGGCTCTGGGCCCATCGCGCGCCGATGCGGTCCTGATGCTGGGCACAGGCATGCCGTCTTTGAAAACACTGCTGTTGCCTCGCCCACCGCAAAGCCCCCCTTGGCTGTCTTGCATGCTGGCCCTGATGTGGCAATCGGTCCAGGCCATCACCGCATCGCCAAGTGGCACAACGCCCGAGTTGCGAGACTGGCTACAAGGCCACCACTGGGCACAACGGGCCCAGGCCATGGGCTTGGTGCCCAACACACCATGAACGCGCAGCAAGTTGTCATCGTGGGGGCTGGGCCTGTGGGTTTGGTGCTGGCCATGCGCTTGGGCCACATGGGCATTCGGTGTCTGGTGCTGGAGTCGGCGGCCCAACTGGAACGCAGTTTGCGGGCCTCCACTTTTCACCCGCCCACATTGGACATGCTGGATGCCCATGGCATCACGTCCGAATTGATCGATGCGGGCTTGATTGCACCCACCTGGCAAATTCGCATGCACGCCACTGGCGAGTTTGCCGAATTTGACCTGTCGGTTCTGAAAGACGAGACGGCCCACCCTTACCGCCTGCAGTGCGAGCAATGGAAACTGTCTGAATTGCTGCTGGCACACATTCACGCCCATTTGCCGCATGTCCAAATTGCATGGGCCAGCACTTTGCTGGACTTTTCGCAAAACGACAGCCTTGTGACTGTGCAATACCAAACCAGTGACGGCGAGCTGTGCAGCACCCAAGCTGACTTTTTGGTGGGTGCAGACGGCGGTCGCAGCCAAGTGCGGCATCTTTTGAAACTGGCGTTTGATGGGGAAACTTTTCCCGAAACCACCATCTTGGCGACCACCTCCTTTGCGTTTCATCAACACCTCAAAGACCTCTCGTACATCAATTACTGCTGGAGTGAAACCGGCACTTTCAGCCTGCTGCGCTTGCGCGATGTGTGGCGCGTGAGCCTGTACCCGGATGCCGATGAGAGCATCACCCAAGCCACCGAGCCCGTGGCCGTTCAGCAAAAAATGAACCGCATTTTCCCAATCGACCAAACCTATGACGTCTTGGAAATACGGCCCTACCGAATTCACCAACGGGTGGTCAAACAATATGTCACAGGCCGTGTGGTGCTGGTCGGTGATGCCGCTCACATCAACAGCCCCAGCGGGGGCATGGGCATGAACGGCGGCATCCACGACGCCTTCAATCTGAGTGAGAAATTGGGGAAAATTTTGGTGGGAGACAGCGGATTGGACGCGCTGGCTTTGTATGAGCGCCAACGCAGACCCATTGCCATTGCCCACGTGCTGGAGCAATCGGGCCGCAACCGCGCACGCATGCAAGAACGCGACATGGCCAAACGCCGAGAGGCGCTTTCGCTGCTGCAAAGCAAGGCAAATGACCCCGTCCTGCACAAGGCCCATTTGCTCAACACCTCCATGATCACGGGCTTGCGCGAAGCTGCCGCCATCCTTTGAAGTGGGCCCTGAACCGCTCAGCGCATCATCCTAAATCCGGCAGTTGGGCACGGCCGAGGGGCTGACGAAGCAGGTCTCTGGCCAGGCGCGAGTGCCCCCCGGACTGCCTGTCCGGGGGGTGCGAGCAACAACGCCAGAGGCCTGAAGCGGCAGACCTGCGGCCGTGCAGCGCTTGACCCATGAGGTGA
>CAMCNQ010000240.1 GCA_945875955.1 Limnohabitans sp. Rim8
CTTGATGGCACGCGCAGGCCAAGCGCCTGCGCCACAATGCGGTTGATATGCTTGCATCCCTGCCCTCCAACACGCACCGCTGGCCCGCCAGTTTGGCACTGCATTACCAACCAGCCTCTGGGCGCAGCGTCGTCCACCACCAACACAACGGCCCCTTGCGGGTGCTCAAAAGCCTGTACCCCGAAGGCGATGCGGTTTGCCACAACGTGCTGGTGCACCCCCCCAGTGGGCTGGTCGGTGGCGACACACTGGACATCCAGGTTCAAGTCGATGCGGGTGCCCATGCCCTGATCACCACCCCCGGGGCGACCCGTTTTTACCGCAGCGAACAAGGCTTGGCCCAGCAAAAGGTGAGTGTGGCCTTGGACCCTGGCGCCAAACTCGAATGGCTGCCATTGGAGACGATTGCCTACAGCGGTTGCCTGGCTTTGAATCAATGGGTCGCTCAGTTGTCACCCGGCAGCGCCTTGATGGCTTGGGACATGTTGGCTTTGGGCCTGCCCCATGCGAACTTGGCCTTTGATCAAGGGCACTATGCGCAGCACCTGGAAATCAAGGGCATGTGGTTGGAGCGTGCCCATTTGGCCGCGAGCGATGAACGTTTGCTCAACAGCCCCCTGGGGCTGGCCGGCCAACGCTGCATGGGTACCCTGGTGTTGGCCCAAGGCAGTGCTTTGGCAGATGCAGAGCGCAGCCTGGCTTTGGATGTGGCGCGCCAAGTTTGCGAGGCGAGCCCTTTGAGGGTTTGGTCGGGCGTGACCTCACCGGACCCGCGCATCGTGGTGGTGCGCGTGTTGGCCCCTCAGGTCGAGGCCGTGTTCCATTTGCTCAAGTCGGTGTGGCTGGGTTGGCGCGCCGACATCTGGCGCATGCCCACGGTGCCGCCGCGCATTTGGGCGATGTAACTCACCTCTTCTTTCGCGCTTCCTGTTTTCGGTGCGGTATTGCTTTCTGCGTGAGGTGGACTCCCCCTCTTAAACCGCCATCTCGGGGTGTGAAGAATTAGAATCTGACCCCCATTAAATCGACACCAGTTGTCGAATATTTTTGCTGTGCATTTCTGAGCCGGGCCCTTGAGCGATGATTTCTCCGCGCTCCATCACCAGGTACTGGTCGGCCAGCTCTTGGGCAAAGTCGTAGTACTGCTCGCACAACAAAATGGCCATGTCACCGCGCTGGGCCAATTGTTGGATCACGCGGCCAATGTCTTTGATGATGCTGGGCTGAATGCCTTCGGTGGGCTCGTCCAGCACCAGCAATTTGGGCGCACCGGCCAAAGCACGGGCGATTGCCAACTGTTGCTGCTGTCCGCCCGACAAATCCCCCCCACGGCGCTGGCGCATCTGGTCCAAGATGGGGAACAGTTCAAACAGCTCAGCCGGGATGCGGGCGTTTCCAGGGCGGGTGGCCAAGCCCATGCGCAAGTTGTCTTCCACACTCAAACGGTTGAATATTTCGCGACCCTGGGGCACATAACCAATGCCTGCACGGGCCCGCTCATAAGGCGTGGCGCGGGTGATGGGTTGGCCCTCAAAGCTGATGCTGCCCTCGCGGATGGGCACCAAGCCCATCAACGACTTGAGCAAGGTGGTTTTACCCACCCCATTGCGTCCGAGCAAGACCGTGATCTGCCCCGGCTGGGCGGTGAGGGAGACATCGCGCAAGATGTGTGAGCCGCCGTAATACTGGTGAATGTTTTGCACGCTCAGCATGTCAACGCCCCAAATAAACTTCGATCACCCGCTCATTGGCTTGCACCTGATCGAGCGTGCCTTGGGCCAATACCGAACCATCGCAAAGCACCGTCACGATGTCTGAAATGCGCCGGATGAAGGACATGTCGTGCTCAACCACCATCAACGAATGTTTACCCTTGAGCGATAAAAACAACTCAGCGGTGCGCTCAGTCTCATGGTCGGTCATGCCCGCAACCGGTTCGTCCAGCAACAGCAATTTGGGCTCTTGCATCAGCAACATGCCGATCTCCAACCACTGCTTTTGACCGTGGCTGAGCAAACCCGCCAGGGTATTCACAGCGGTGGGCAATTGAATGGTGTGCAGCACCTCGGCCAATCGGTCGCGCTGAGCACCATTTGGGCGAAAGCGCATGGAAGCGGCCACCCCTTTGTTGGTTTTCAAGGCCAGTTCCAGGTTTTCGTAAACGCTGAGGTGCTCAAACACCGTGGGCTTTTGAAACTTGCGGCCAATCCCCAATTGGGCAATGCCGGGTTCGTTGTGGCGCAACAGGTCAATCGTGCTGCCAAAAAACACCCGGCCCGCATCGGGGCGCGTCTTGCCCGTGATGATGTCCATCATGGTGGTTTTTCCCGCGCCATTGGGGCCGATGATGCAACGCAACTCGCCCGGTGCGATGTCCAGTGACAAACCATTGATGGCCTTGAAGCCATCAAAGCTCACATGCACATCTTCCATGTAAAGAATACGGCCATGCGCCACATCCAACTCACCGGCCTGGTGCAAGCGCGCATATGAGGCGGCGCGGCCACCGGACTCGGAAGGCTGGGCGGCTTTGGCCTGGGCTTTTTGGTAACGCTCAGCCCCTTGTGCCATCAAATCAGGGGTCATGCGCCACCTCCCTTGGAGGGTTCTTCACGCGCACCCCAACGGCCCACCATTTGGCGCACCCAGCCCACCACACCATGGGGCAAATACAGGGTGACGATGATGAACAAGCCGCCCAAAAAGTACAGCCAAATTTCAGGCGCAGTGACCGTCAACCAACTCTTGGCCCCATTGACCAAAAAGGCGCCCACAATGGGCCCCACCAAGCTGCCACGCCCGCCCACGGCGGCCCAAATGGCGATTTCAATCGAGTTGGCCGGGCTCATTTCGCTGGGGTTGATGATGCCCACCTGGGGCACATATAAAGCGCCTGCCACGCCGCACATCACCGCCGACAAGACCCAAATGCTGAGCTTGTAGGGCAAAGGTGAATAACCGCAAAACATCAGTCGGCTTTCAGCATCGCGCACGGCTTGGAGCACACGGCCATATTTGCTGCGCATCAGCCAGCGCGCCAACAGGTAGAAAGCCAACAAGGTCAAGCCCGTCAAGACGAACAAAAACATGCGCATCTGGGGTGTGGCCAGGGGCATGCCCAAAATGCGCTTGAAATCGGTAAAGCCATTGTTGCCACCAAAGCCGGTCTCATTGCGGAAAAACAGCAGCATGAACGCAAAAGTCATGGCCTGGGTGATGATGGAAAAGTAAACCCCTTTGATGCGCGAGCGAAAGGCGAAAAACCCAAACACCAAGGCCAACAAACCGGGGGCCAACACCACCAAGGCCAAGGTCGCTACAAAGCTGTCGCTCAAAGCCCAGTGCCAGGGAAGCTCTTTCCAGTCCAAAAACACCATGAAGTCAGGCAAGTCCGATTTGTAGTTGCCATCGCGCCCGATTTGGCGCATCAGGTACATGCCCATGGCATAGCCACCCAAGGCAAAGAACAAGCCGTGGCCCAGGGACAAAATGCCAGTGAAGCCCCAAATCAAGTCCATGGCCAAAGCGCAGATGGCGTAGCACATGATCTTGCCCAGCAGTGAAACCGCGAAGTCACTCAAATGCAAAGGGTGACCGGCGGGCAGCCACAAGTTGAGCAGGGGTGCCAAGGCCGCCACCACGGCCACACAAACGATATAAACCGTCCAGCCACTGGGGCTGAGCAGGGGCGCGGGGGTGGGTATCAAAGCGGTGTTCATGTTTCAAGCCTCCGCGCTGCGGCCCTTCATCGCAAATAAACCTTGAGGGCGTTTTTGGATGAAGACAATGATCAACACCAAGACGGCAATTTTGGCCAACACCGCGCCCGTCCAACCTTCTAAAAATTTGTTCAGCACGCCCAGCCCCAAGGCAGCGTAAACCGTGCCAGCGAGTTGGCCCACGCCACCCAGCACCACCACCATGAAGGCGTCGACGATGTAGCCTTGGCCCAAGTCAGGCCCCACATTGCCCACTTGGCTCAGGGCGCACCCCGCCAAACCCGCAATGCCCGAACCCAGGGCAAAAGCTGTGGTGTCAATGCGTGCGGTGTGCACGCCCATGCAAGAGGCCATGGCGCGGTTTTGTGTCACCCCGCGCACAAACAAGCCCAAACGGGTTTGGCTGATCAGCAAGGCCATGCCGGCCAAAACCAACAGAGCAAAAACAATGATGAACAAGCGGTTCCAAGGCAAAACCAAATTGGCCAACACCTGAACGCCTCCGCTCATCCAACTGGGGTTCTCCACCGCGACGTTTTGCGCCCCAAACAAACTGCGCACGGCTTGCATCAGCATCAGGCTGATGCCCCAGGTGGCCAGCAAGGTCTCCAGCGGGCGGCCATACAGATGACGCAACACACCCCGCTCCAGGGCCGCTCCCACCAAAGCGGCCGTCAAAAACGAAACCGGCAAAGCGGCGATCAAATAGGCGTCAAACCAATCTGGCAGGTATTGGCGAAATAGGCCTTGAACCACAAAGGTGGCGTAGGCCCCGATCATCATCAGTTCGCCATGGGCCATGTTGATCACGCCCATCAAACCATAGGTGATGGCCAAGCCCAGGGCGACCAGCAACAAAATGGAACCCAGGCTCAAGCCGGTGAACAACACCCCCCAGCGTTCGCCCCAGGCCAGGGCAGCTTGGATGTCGCGCAAAGCGGCACCAATTTGGGCCTTGACCTGGGCATCGCTCTCTTGGGCCCATTGCTGGTTGAGCAGCAGCTGCACCTCTGGCGTCTTGGCTTGGGCCAGGGCCTTGGCAGCCCGAGCCCGCAATGCCACATCGTCGCTGCTGATGTCAATCGCCGCTTGGGCCCATTGCAGGGCTTGGCGAATCGCGTCGTTGCTCTCAGCCGCCAAGGCCTTGGCGATCAGGGGCGCCTTGGCCATGTCGGGCTCTTTGATCAAGGCCTGGGCGGCCTTCATGCGCACGGCGTGGTCTGGGCTGAGCAAACTCAAGGCGGCCAAAGCCGCGTCGATTTCACCGCGCATCCGGTTGTTGCTGACCACATCTTGGGCGTCGGCTGGCATGGCTTGGGCCGAGCCATCCACCGGGCT
>CAMCNQ010000241.1 GCA_945875955.1 Limnohabitans sp. Rim8
AGCCCTTGCAACTCGATGCCGAGCGCTACGAAATGGTGGTCTTGGGTCAGGAAGTGATTGCGCCCTATGCACGGGCCGACGCCGATGGCAAGCCCCTGTTTGCCTTGCCTGGCCATGCCAGTCGGCCTTTGCCCTATCTGGGCTACGCACCAGGCGCTTACTTGGGTGGCGCGACCGATTGGATACTCAAGCAGGCCGGCATACCCATTCACCTGGACCGGGTGTATGAAACCGACATGGCCGAGGGCTTGAAAGTCATGGCCATGGAAGGCCATGGCATCGCCTTTTTGCCGCGCAGTGCCGTTAAAAAAGAGGTGCAAGCAGGTGCATTGGTCGAGCTCGGCCTGCCAGAGGGCCATGCTTTGGCCTTGACCATGGACGTGCGGGCTTACCGGGAAAAACCCAGTGGCAAACTGGCGTTCAAAAGTGCGGCCCACCCTTTGTGGCTGCACCTGACGCAAAGGGCATCGCCCCAGCACTCGACCCGTTGAGGCCCTTGTTCTCAGGTCAGAGGTATCAGGGTATGCATATTTTGCATGGGGTTTTGGGGAACACCCTGAGGCCAAGCGGTGATGAAATTGACTATATTGTTGTAGCTGCATAGGGCAGGCACATTTTGTGCAATAAGCTGACTGTTCGCTCTGGTGCTGCGCCATTTTGGTGCCTGTCAGGGCGAAGGTTTTCTCAAAGGTACCCCCGGGAAAGTTCCTAGTGGGCTCTTGTTTTTATTTGGCATCTAATCAGGGCGTGGCGTTTTGCTGCACTCAAGTCTCAAAGAGGATTCAATCAATGAAAAAATACACCCACACCGTGATCGGCACTTTGCTGGCAACAGCAGGCCTGTTGGCAGGCACCTCGGCCATGGCCGGTAAAACCTTGGACCAGATCAAGCAACGCGGACAAATCGTTTGCGGCGTCAACACCGGTTTGGCCGGCTTTTCAGCAGCCGACTCCAGCGGCAACTGGTCCGGTCTCGATGTAGACCACTGCCGTGCCGTTGCAGCCGCCGTTCTGAGCGATGCCACCAAAGTCAAATACGTGCCCTTGAACGCCCAGCAGCGTTTCACCGCCTTGCAGTCTGGCGAAGTCGACGTGTTGGCCCGCAACACCACCAACACCATGAGCCGCGACGCTTCTTTGGGCCTGCACTATGTGGGGGTCACTTACTATGACGGCCAAGGCTTCATGGTGCCCAAAGGCAAGATCACCAGCGCCAAGCAGCTCAAAGGCGCCACCGTCTGTGTGCAATCTGGCACCACCACCGAGAAAAACCTGACCGATTACTCGCGCGCCAACAAGCTGAACTTGAAGCCCGTCGTGTTTGAAAAGGTGGAGGCCGCAACCGGCGCTTATTTCTCTGGCCGTTGCCAGGCTTACACCACCGACGCATCGGGCTTGGCCTCGGTCCGTGCCAAGGAAGCCAAAGACCCAGCCGCCCACCTGGTGCTGCCTGACCTGATCTCCAAAGAGCCCTTGGGCCCGATGGTGCGCCGTGGTGATGACGAGTGGTTCGCCATCAACAAGTGGGTCTTGGCCGGCCTGATCGAAGCCGAAGAGTACGGCATCACCTCGGCCAATGTGGACCAGATGAAAACCAGCGAAAACCCGCAAGTGGGCCGTTTGTTGGGCGCTACCGAAGACTTGGGCAAGCACCTGGGCCTGGACAAAGAGTGGTTGGCCCGCGCCATCAAGACCACCGGCAACTATGGTGAAATTTTTGAGCGCAATGTCGGCCCCAAAACCGCCATCAACCTGCCCCGTGGTCTGAACAACCTGTGGAACAAAGGCGGCTTGATGTACGCATCGCCACTGCGTTGATGGGTTTGACCTTTTGAAGGTTCTGAATACGCCCCTCGATGGGGCGTATTTTTTCACACCCCTGTTTTTTCAATCAGAGCACATGACCCATTTTTCCATGATCGAGGCCAGGCCCTTGCCCGGCAAAAAAAGCCGATCCATGTCCTGGCGAAGCCGCGAAGGGCGTTCGGTCATCTACCAGATCGTCGCGATCTTGTCGGCCCTGGCCTTGGTGGGCTTGTTGGTGCGCAACACCCTCATCAACATGCGCCTGCGCGGCATTCAAAGTGGCTACGATTTCTTGTTCCAGCCCTTTGGTTTTGACATCAGCGAAACCCTCATTGCCTATGCCACCAACAGCACCTACTTTGTGGCCTTCACCATTGGCATGCTCAACACCCTCAAGGTGGCGGTGATTGGCATTTTCTTGGCCACCGTACTGGGTGTGCTGGTGGGGGTGGGGCGCTTTTCAAGCAACTTTTTGGTGCGCAAAATTTGCTATGCCTATGTTGAATTTTTTCGCAACGTACCGGTGTACTTGCAACTGCTGATCTGGTATTTGGTCTTCACCGAAAGCTTGCCCGCTTTCGATGAGGCCTGGAAGCTGGGCGACTTTTACCTCAGCAAAAACGGCTTTTCTTACCCGTGGCCGGTGTGGCAGACCGGGCAGACCTTGGCCTTGGTGGGGGTGGTTTTGGGCTTGGCATTTGCCGTCTACTACCGCCGTTTGGCGCGCGTGCAGTTTGAGCTCACGGGACAACAGCGCCCGGTTTGGTCGGTCTCGCTGGGGGTGATCGTGGCCTTGGCCTTGGCGGGCTGGTTGGCCGGTGGTGCGCCCCTGGCATGGAACCTGCCCAAAAAAGGGGATTTCCAAATTGAAGGCGGCGGCGCTTTGAGTCCCGAATTCATCTCGCTGTTGTTGGGCTTGGTGTTTTACACCGCCTCCTTCATTGCCGAGGTGGTGCGCTCGGGCATCGCCTCGGTGTCCATGGGACAGCACGAAGCAGCCTCCTCCTTGGGCCTGTCCAAAAACCAGTCCATGCGCTTGGTTGTGCTGCCACAGGCCTTGCGGGTGATCATTCCGCCGCTGACCAGCCAGTACCTGAACCTGACCAAAAACTCCTCATTGGCGGTCGCCATTGGCTACCCGGATTTGGTCTCGATCGCCAACACCACGCTCAACCAAACCGGCCGTGCCATCGAAGCGCTGTCCTTGGTCATGCTGGTGTACCTGACACTGTCACTTCTCACCTCGGCCCTCATGAACTGGTTCAATGCCAGTGCCGCCATCCAGGAGCGCTGACATGACCACCCTCTTCAAATCAACCGAGGCGCGCCCCATGCCCGGGCGCAGTACGGGCCCAATGGCTTGGCTGCGCGCCAACTTGTTTTCCAGCCTGGGCAACAGCCTGATGTCCTTTGTGTTGCTGGCGCTGGGCCTGTGGGTCGTGCTCGCTTCAATGGACTGGGCCGTGCTGAGCGCGGTGTTTGCTGCCAACTTGCAAGCTTGCAACGACATGCGCGGTGCAGGCGCTTGCTGGGGCGTCATTACCGAAAAAGGCCGCCTGATCGTGATGGGCCGCTACCCTGAGGTGGAGCACTGGCGTCCAGTGATCGCCACCGCCCTCATGTTGGGTGTGGTGGTCATCAGCTGCATGCCCCGTTTTTGGAACAAGACCTTGCCCCTGGTCTGGGCGGCCATGCTGGCGGTCTACTTTTTGCTCATGAAGGGCGGCTACTTCGGCCTGACAGATGTGGACACCGACCAGTGGGGTGGGCTGCCCCTGACGGTGATGCTCACGGTGATCTCCATGGTGCTGGCTTTTCCGCTGGCCATTTTTGTGGCCTTGGGACGCCGCTCCAACATGCCCGCCATCCGCACCCTGTGCACCCTGTACGTGGAGCTGATTCGGGGTGTGCCCCTGATCACTGTCTTGTTCATGGCCTCGTTCATGCTGCCTTTGTTCATGCCTGAGGGCGTGAAGATCGTCGTGCTGGTGCGTGTGGTGGTGGGCATCTCGTTGTTTTCGGCCGCCTACATGGCCGAGGTGGTGCGGGGCGGCCTGCAGGCCTTGCCCAAGGGCCAAACCGAGGCGGCGGCCACCTTGGGCCTGAGCTACTGGCAGACCCAGCGCATGATCGTGTTGCCGCAGGCCTTGGCCACCGTGGTGCCGTCCATCATGAACACCTTCATCGGCTTGTTCAAAGACACCTCGCTGGTGACCATTGTCTCGCTCTACGAGCTGACCGGGGCCTTGGGTCTGGCGCTCAACTCAGATGCCGACTGGCGTCCCTTCAAGATCGAAGCCTACCTCTTCATCACCTTCATTTACTTCGCGTTTTGCTTTGCCATGTCGCGCTACAGCCTGTGGATTGAAGAGCGCACAGCGGTGAGCTAAGTCCGCTGATCGAAAGCCCCTCTATGACCACCAACACCGCTCCCCTTATTGAGTTCAAAGGCCTGAACAAATGGTATGCCAGCAATGGCTACCATGTGCTGCGCGATGTGAATCTGGCGTTTGCCAAAGGCGAAAAAGTCGTCATTTGCGGCCCATCGGGTTCGGGCAAATCCACCCTGATTCGCTGTATCAATGCGCTGGAAGATTACCAAGAAGGCAGCCTCACGGTGGACGGCACCTTGCTGGGCGATGACCTCAAGGGCATTGACAAAGTGCGCCGCGAAGTGGGCATGGTGTTCCAGCAGTTCAACCTGTTTCCGCACCTGACGGTGTTGGAAAACCTGATTTTGTCGCCCACCTGGGTGGCCAAGATGCCCCGCAAACAGGCCATCGACAAAGCCATGGTGCAGCTCGAACGCGTGCGCATTGCCGAGCACGCCAACAAATACCCGCTGCAATTATCCGGCGGCCAGCAGCAGCGCGTGGCGATTGCCCGCGCCCTGTGCCTGACCCCCAAAATCATGCTGTTCGACGAGCCGACCTCGGCCCTGGACCCTGAGATGATCAAGGAGGTGCTGGACGTGATGATCGAGTTGACCAGCCAGGGCATGACCATGCTGTGTGTGACGCACGAAATGGGCTTTGCCAAGGCCGTGGCCGACCGGGTCATCTTCATGGACCAAGGCCAGGTGGTCGAACAAGCCCCGCCTCAGCAGTTCTTTGATGCGCCGCAGACCGATCGGGCGCAGGACTTCTTGTCCAAGATCCTTGGGCATTGAGAGGGTTCTTTTGTGCGCCCTTGGCCGGGATTGCGCCCGGCGGCGCACTCACTTTCTTTGCTTCGCCAAA
>CAMCNQ010000242.1 GCA_945875955.1 Limnohabitans sp. Rim8
GCAAGAATCTTGGGCCCGGTGGCTGATTGTACCCGCATCAAAAGGCCCTTTTGCCCAGCCGAAATCCGGCCGGGCTGAGGTCACCGCTGGTTTGTTTTGCGGGGGGTGGGGCTTATTTGAGTTGGTAGGCCCAGTTGATGACCGGTGGGGCCAGGGGTTGGCTGATTTCATCACGGCCATTGTTTTGCACTGGCAAGCCGCGAATGCTTTGCACCGTGGTGTTCAGGCCGGAGATCACGTTCCCGAATACGGCGTAGCCACCACTCAAGCTGCTGGTGTTCAAGAACAAGTTGTCCACCACGTTGATGTAGAACTCGTGGGTCGCCGTGTTGAACTCCGTTTTTCTTGCCATGGCGATCGTGCCGGTGGTGTTGCTCAAACCGGTTTGGGTAGTGGTTTCCAGTGCAATGGGGGCATAGACTGTGCCCACTTTGGCATTGGCCGGGCTGATGGGAACCCCGGTGTAACCGCCACCTTGGACCATGAAATTGGAGATGACGCGGTGAAACACGGTCTGGCTGTAAAACCCGTCGTTCACGTATTTCAGGAAGTTGGTGGTGGTGATGGGGGCTTTGGTCGATTCCAGCGCCACCACAAACTCCCCCAAACTGGTGGACACACACACCGTGGGCAGGGCGCTGTTTTGTGACGCGGTCACGCCAGCGACAGAACACGAACCCGCAACCCGTTCGAACACCGTGCTGACATTGCCAGCCGCATCTTTGGACCATGCGTAGTAACGGGTGGGCGTGACGGGCGTGGTGATGCTTGTCGCATTGGCGTTGGTGAAGCACACATGGTTGGCCGCAGGTGCCGTGTCATTGGTTTTGAAGCAATACCCAGTCACCCCTTTGGTATCGCTGGCGCTGACTGTCAAAGTCAGCTGGCCGCTGATGGGAGGGCTAACACTCACGCCTGACACAACAGGGGCCACCGCATCGGTCAAAGCCTTTGTAAAAGCGGTGCTGACATTGCCCGCCGCATCTTTTGTCCAAGCGTAATAAGTGATGTCGGTGTCGGGGGTGTCAATCGACTTGGCAGCATCGGTCGTGAAGCACACATTGTTGGCTGCGGGCGACGTGACATCGGTTTTGAAGCAATAGCCTGTCACGCCTTTGTTGTCGCTGGCGCTGGCTGCCAAAGTGACTTTGCCGTTGCTAGGCGCGCTGACGCTCACGCCGGAAATGCTTGGGGCCGTGGTGTCTGCGGCTTCACCGCCACCACCACCTCCTCCTCCGCAAGCGGACAATACCAACAGGGCAACAGCAGAAATTGACAATGACTTCAAAAACATGATTTTCCACAAAAATAATATTCAGACGTTGAGAATATCAAATTTATTGCCGTGTTATTGAATCAACAAATCCCAATATGACCGACTGGCTTGGCTGACAGCCGTGACCGCTGTCATGAGTTCCTACAATCGGTGCCTATGCTGCCTGACACCGAACCGAACTTTTCCTCTCCTTTGCTGGCCCAGCTGAACGCAGAGCAGCACCGTGCTGTGGCTTTGCCGGCTGAGCATGCGCTGATTCTGGCGGGCGCCGGTTCGGGCAAGACGCGGGTCTTGACCACGCGGATTGCCTGGTTGTTGCAGACCTCGCAGGTGTCCCCGGGGGGCATTTTGGCGGTGACCTTCACCAACAAGGCCGCCAAAGAGATGAAGCTGCGCCTGCAGTCCATGCTGCCGGTGAATGTGAACGCCATGTGGATTGGCACTTTCCACGGGCTGTGCAATCGGTTTCTGCGGGCGCACCACCAGCTGGCGGGTTTGCCCCAGACCTTTCAAATTTTGGACACGCAAGACCAGTTGTCGGCCATCAAGCGGCTGTGCAAGCAGTTCAACGTGGACGAAGACCGCTTTCCCCCCAAACAGGTGCAGTATTTCATTTCGGGCTGCAAGGAAGACGGCCAGCGCCCCACAGATGTGACGGTGCGCGACGACGAGACCCGGCGCAAGGTGGAGCTGTACCAGCTTTACGAAGACCAGTGCCAGCGCGAAGGGGTGGTGGATTTTGGCGAGTTGATGCTGCGCTCGTATGAGCTTTTGCGCGACAACTTGCATGTGCGCGAGCATTACCGCCGCCGCTTTCGCCACGTGATGATCGACGAGTTTCAAGACACCAACAAGCTGCAATACGCCTGGATCAAGCTGCTGGTGGGCTTGCCCGAAGAAGGCGGCACGGCTGCCGTGCTGGCGGTGGGCGACGACGACCAAAGCATTTACGCTTTTCGCGGTGCGCGGGTGGGCAATATGGCCGACTTTGTGCGCGAATTTCGGGTGGCGCACCAAATCAAGCTGGAGCAAAACTACCGCAGCTTCAGCAACATTTTGGATTCGGCCAACCACCTGATCAGCCACAACAAAACCCGGCTGGGCAAGACCTTGCGCACCACCCAAGGCGCGGGCGAGCCGGTGCGGGTGGTGGAGTCGCCGTCCGACTTTGCCGAGGCGCAGTGGCTGGTGGAGGAGTTGCGCCAACTGGTCAAGCAAGACGGTTTTGAGCGCAAGGAAATTGCCCTGCTGTACCGCAGCAACGCACAAAGCCGGGTGCTGGAGACCGCTTTGTTCAACGCGGGCTTTCCTTACCGGGTGTATGGCGGGCTGCGCTTTTTTGAGCGCGCCGAGGTCAAGCATGCGCTGGCCTACCTGCGTTTGATGGAGAACCCCAACGACGACACCAGCTTTTTGCGGGTGGTCAACTTTCCGCCGCGCGGCATTGGTGCGCGCAGCATCGAACAATTGCAAGACGCGTCACGGGCGGTGGGCTGCTCTTTGCACGACGCGGTCAGCACCACCACCGGCAAGGCGGGGGCGAATTTGGCCGCTTTTGTGGCCATGGTCGATGTGCTGCGCGAGCAGACCGAGGGCATGACCTTGCGAGAGATCATCGATTTGGTATTGGACAAGACCGGTCTGGTGAACCATTACCGCGCCGAAAAAGAAGGCGCTGACCGGGTTGAGAACTTGGAAGAGCTGGTCAATGCGGCGGAAAGCTTTGTTACGCAAGAGGGCTTTGGCCGCAGTGCCGTGGCCTTGCCCAAGGCGCCAGGCGCTTCGCCCAGCCTGGGCCAAAGCCCGGCCAGTCAGGGCTTGTCGGCCTTTAATTCAGAGGACCAGCAAGGGCAGGAAGGCCAAGAAGGGCAAGGGCAGGGGTTTTTGCCCGATGCGTTTTCGGAAGACGGCGTGACCATGAGCCCGCTGGCCGCATTCCTCACGCACGCCTCTTTGGAGGCGGGTGACAACCAAGCCCAGGCCGGTGAAGACGCGGTGCAGCTGATGACGGTGCATGCCAGCAAGGGCCTGGAGTTCGATGCGGTGTTCATCACCGGGCTGGAAGAAGGTCTGTTTCCGCATGAAAACGCCATGAACGACTTTGACGGCCTGGAAGAAGAGCGCCGCCTGATGTACGTGGCCATCACCCGTGCCCGCAAGCGCTTGTACCTGAGCCATTCGCAAACCCGCATGCTGCATGGGCAAACCCGCTACAACCTGAAAAGCCGGTTTTTAGAAGAGTTGCCCGAGGACTGTCTGAAATGGATCACCCCCAAGCAGCCCGGGTTTGCCAATCTGGGGGCGGGCGGTGGCGATGGTTTTGGCTCGGGCTTTGGCGCGGGGGCATCGGCCTCTGGCTGGGGCCAGACCCCGGCGCAAAGCCGCCATGCCCGGCCCGCTTGGGGCCAAAGCAGTTTGAGCACCGAAACCTACAAAAGCCCGCCCTTGCCAGCGCAAAAAGCCGCGCCCGAGCACGGCATCGCGGCGGGCAAAAACGTGTTCCACACCAAGTTTGGCGAAGGCCGGGTGTTGGCCGTTGAAGGCCTGGGGGCCGATGCCCGTGCGCAAGTGAATTTTCCGCGCCACGGCGTGAAATGGCTGGCCCTGAGTGTGGCCAAATTGACCGTTGTTTGATTGAAAAAAGAAAGAAACCCATGAAAATTGGAAAAGACACCGTTGTCACCATGCACTACAAAGTGGTGGATGCACAAGGCAAGTTGCTCGACAAGGCCCAAGAGCCAAGCGCTTACCTGCATGGTGGCTATGACAACACCCTGCCCAAAATCGAAGAGGCCCTGGAAGGCCAAGAAGTGGGTTTTGCCACCGTGCTGAAACTGGCCGCTGCCGATGCCTTTGGCGAGCGCGACGAGGCCCTGGTGCAGACCATCCCCAAGTCGGAATTTCCGCCTGGCGTGAAGGTGGGGGGGCAGTTGCGTGGCCGCTCGGCCGATGGCCAAGAGCAGGTGTTCAATGTGATGAAAATCAAGGGCGACAAAGTCATTCTTGACGCCAACCACCCCTGGGCCGGACAAAACCTGAGCCTGAGTTTGAAAGTGCTGGAAGTGCGTGCGGCCACGGCCGACGAGGTGACCCACCGCCACGCGCATGGCGACCACGGCCACCACCATTGACACTTGGGCGGGCTTTAAGCCACGCCTGACTGGGCCGGGTGCATGCGGCCCCACAGCTCAAGGCGGCTGGGGTGCATCGCCCGGGGTGAGGCTGAAGCAGTCTTGCACGCTGAACAACATCGAGGTGAAAAACATGGCCGCCGACATCAGGGCCAGGGGCATCATGACGGCCATCATCAATTGCGGGTTGCCCAGCAAGCTGGTGATCAGCATCGCCAGCAAGCCCGAGAGCATGAAGATGCCCAACCAGGCGAGCATGTAAACCGCAAACGCTTTGAGGTTGCGCCAGCAAGCCACCAGGCTGAAAAACAGGCTTTTGCCAGCCGGCATGCCATGCCAAAACACCAGGGCGGGGGCGTGGAAAAACATCATCGACAAGGGCAGGTACAGCAGCATGGACACCCACAGGGCGGTCTGAAAAGCGTCGGTGCCAATCACCTCCGGGGTCATGGGCGCGCCGCCAAAATAAACCTTGGCAAAGGTGCCGCCGTCCACCAGCACCGACACCAGCATCACGCCCAAGAACAGCATGGCATACCAGCCTCCTAAATGCAGCATGGCTTTTCTGGCCGGGCCGTCTTTGAGGGCGGTGAACAGGACGCTGGGCATGGGGAATTTGCCCATG
>CAMCNQ010000243.1 GCA_945875955.1 Limnohabitans sp. Rim8
GTGTTCAATGGCCAAGGAGATCGGCCTTGGCTTGAGGGCGATGCCACCGGGCCGCTCAGCGTGTACGGGCAGACCAAGCGCGATGGCGAACAAGCCATCGCAGCCGTTGGTGCCCAACACCTGATTTTTCGCACCAGCTGGGTGTATGCCGCCAGAGGCGCCAATTTCGCCCGCACCATGCTGCGCTTGGCGAGGGAGCGGGAACGCTTGAGCGTCATCAACGACCAGCATGGCGCGCCCACCGGTGCCGACTTGATCGCCGATGTCACGGCGCATGCGATCCGCCAGCTCATGCGGGAGCCGGGCGCGGCGCTGGCGGGCATTTACCACCTGGCCGCGGGTGGCGAAACCAGCTGGCATGGTTATGCCAGCCATGTGATTGCCCAAGCCCGGCTGATGCAGCCGCACTCGGACTGGAAGGTCACAGAGATTGCCCCTGTGCCTACCTCGGCCTTCCCCACACCAGCCACCCGGCCCTTGAATTCGCGGTTGAACACACACAAGCTGCAGCAGCATTTTGGCCTGGTCTTGCCGCCCTGGCAGCAAGGCGTCAACCGGCTGTTGCATGAAATCCTTTAAGCCGAGCTTGCGCTTGCGGCACAATCTGTTGCCGCTTGCCTTTACCTTTTGAAATGGCGTTTCCCACCATGACCGATACCCCCGCTGCGCCCCACGTCAGCCCGCATGACCAGGCCCAAATCTTGGCGCAGGCCATGCCCTACATCCGCAAATTCCACGGCAAAACCCTGGTCATCAAATACGGTGGCAACGCCATGACCGACCCGGCCTTGCAACAAGCTTTTGCCGAGGACGTGGTGCTGCTCAAACTGGTGGGCATGAACCCGGTGGTGGTGCATGGCGGTGGCCCGCAAATCGAAACCGCCTTGAAGCGACTGGGTAAAACCGGCGAATTCATTCAGGGCATGCGCGTGACCGATGCCGAGACCATGGAAGTGGTGGAGTGGGTGCTGGGCGGCGAGGTGCAGCAAGACATTGTGGGCATGATCAACCGCGCAGGCGGCAAGGCCGTGGGCCTGACAGGCCGCGACGGCGGGCTGATCCGCGCCAAAAAATTGCGCTTGGTGGACAGCCAAGACCCGAACAAAGAATACGACGTGGGCCAGGTGGGAGAGATCGAAAGCATAGACCCTTCCATCTTGCAGTGCCTTCAAGACGATGCTTTCATTCCGGTGGTCAGCCCGATTGGTTTTGGCGTCAACAACGAAAGCTACAACATCAACGCCGATGTGGTGGCGGCCAAGCTGGCCACTGTGTTGCAGGCCGAAAAATTGCTAATGCTCACCAACATCCGAGGCGTTCTCGACAAAGACGGCCAGCTGCTGACCGAGTTGACCCCCAGTCGCATCGACGAGTTGTGCGCCGACGGCACCATCAGTGGTGGCATGATCCCTAAAATCGCCGGTGCGCTGGACGCGGCCAGAAGCGGGGTCAATGCGGTCCACATCATCGATGGCCGTGTGCCCCACGCCATGCTGCTGGAAGTCTTGTCCGAGCAGGCCTTTGGCACCATGATCAAGAGCCACTGAAAATCGGCGCGCAGCGTCAAGATCAGAAAAACAACCGAGGGGGGACGAATGCCTGACCAAGAATCGCCAAGCGCGCGTTTTTCAGACGAAGAGCAAGCGCCTGCGCGCAAGCGCCCGCGCCCCGGTGAACGCCGTTTGCAAATTTTGCAAACCGTGGCCGACATGCTCGAGCAACCCGGCTCTGAGCGGGTCACCACGGCGGGCTTGGCCGCCAAGATTGGGGTGAGCGAAGCCGCCTTGTACCGGCACTTTGCCAGCAAGGCGCAGATGTTCGAAGGCCTGATTGATTTCGTCGACCAGTCTGTCATTGGCCTGATCCGTCAAGTCACCGACCGCGAACCCGCAGGCCCCCAACAAGCTGGCCGCATCGTGGCGTTGCTGCTGCAGTTCGCTGAAAAAAACCCGGGCATGAGCCGTGTCATGGTGGGCGATGCGCTGGTGCTGGAGCACGAGCGTTTGCAAGAGCGCATCAACTTGCTGTTTGACAAGATCGAGGCGCAGCTGCGCCAGTCTCTGCGAGATGCCAACGCCGCATCCGCCACACCCACGGTGGACACTCAGGTGCAGGCCTCGGTGTTGGTGGCCTTCATGCAAGGGCGCTTGCAGCGCTTTGCCCGCTCGGGTTTCAAGCGCCTGCCCTCCGAGCATCTACAGGCGGCGCTGGCGCGAATCCTTTGACACGCCGTTGAGCGTGCTGCAGCGCATCTGCTGGGCCCCGTGTGTGGGCACAACGGCCCCAACTTCCTGGGCATCGACTTCTTCAGCGCTGGTGGCGCGCAAGACCTGCCACAGCCAAACCGCAGCCACCACCCCCACGAGGGTGTTCAGCAGCAGCCCGGTTCTTTGTTGGTCTTGCAGGCCGTAGGCGTTGCAAACACGTAGCGGTGTGTCTTGGTACAGGTAGCCGACAACGGCCATCATGGGCAGCACGTTGCCCAGAAAAAACCCTTGAAGCACCCAAGCCGCTGGTCGCCAAGACACACGCCAAGCCATGCCGCACAGTGTGAGGCCGATGAATTTGCAGGCGTTCCATGTGGCATCGGTCACCGCCATGTCCAAGACGCGTGGGACCATGCTGAGCGTCAACACCAAGGCGCAAAAACACAGCCCCGTCATGCCATGCGCATTCCAAGGGTGTTGCGGCGTGTGGTCATCGGGTGTGGCCGCGCTGGCCATGAGGGCACCGCACAAGGCCAAGGCAGGCAGTTGCAGCACCATGTGAGACCACATCTGTGCCTGCAAAAGCTCTCTGAAAAAGGGCAGGGCCAAAACCACCCACAACACGCCACCGATCAGCCCCTGCCTGCGTTGCCATGGCGCGAGCAGTTTGGCCAAACCTTGTGGGTGGGTGTGCGCCACAGACCCACGGGGTGTGTTGGCAAGGACAACAGGTTCAGGCATGGAAGGTTTGCGCCATCTGCTTTGGCTCAGTTGGCGCTTGCATCGGCTTGCACGGCCAAGCGTTGGAGTTCAGCGCCGCCTTGGTAGGGCGTGGTGCGCGCGCTTTGCCTGGCTTTGTCGACTGTCTCCAAACTCAAAGGCTTTGCTTGGTTGGACCACGTCGAGCGGACATGGCTGGCCACCGCCGCCAACTCTTCATTGCTCAGGTGTGCAAAGGCGGGCATTTGGCCTTGGTAGGTTTGCCCCATGACCTCGATCGGCCCGCTCACCCCAAAGAGCAGGATGTGGGCCAAAACTCGCCCATCGCCTGTGACCCATTCTGAGCCTGCCAAAGGCGGGAAAACCCCTGGCAGGCCTTGGCCCGTGGCTTGGTGACAAGCCACGCAGTGCGTGGCGTACAGTTGTTGGCCATCTGCCGCAGCGGTCGATGACGCAGTCGATGGGGTGGCGCCAGCTTGGCCAGACAGATCGGCCACGGTGCGTCGGTCTCCCAACTCGGCCGGGCCGAATCCTTCAGAGAACAGCAAATAGCCTGCGCCAAACAGCACCAGGGCGGTGCTCACAGCCGCGATCCACAAGGGAATCGGATGTGAGCGCTCGACAGGGTCGGCATTTTCTCGGGCTTGCGCAGGGGGGCGTGGGATGTTCATTTGGAAGGGCCTCCCTCAGGTGAAGAAGTGGCTCCCACAGGTGTAGAGGTGGATGCGATGGCCGGGTAGGTGTGGTTCATGGCTTGCAAGTACTTCACCAAGTCCAAGGCTTCTTGGCTGGCGATGGTCACGCGTCCCGGTGGGTTCAGTCCGGGCGGCAGCTGGACCACCACATCACCCTCTTCAGCGGCGCTTTTTTGCTTGAAAAGAAAGGGATAGGCCGGCATGTTCGAGCCCGGCACGTAGGCCCGTGGCTGGTAGAGGTGGCCGAGGTGCCAGTCCGCACTGGGTTGACGCGCACCTATGTTGAACAGGTCGGGCCCGGTTCGCATGGTGCCCAGCAGGTGCGGTTGGTCGTAGACGTAATCCCCTGGCACAGAGCTGCGGCCCCAGCCTCTGGCGGAGTCCGGTCCGTAGTTTCGGTCCCGTGGTTGTTGGCTGTGGCAATAGACGCAACCATTGGCCACGTAAACCGCGCGCCCACGCAGCTGTTGCTCGGTGTAAGGCTTGAGCCCAGCCGGTGCTTGGATGTCTTTGACTTGGATGTAGGGCAAGACCACCAACGCGGCTGTGGCCACACCCAACGAGACCACGGCACCTGTGGCGAGTTTGATTTCATTGAGCATGCGACACCTGCAGCGGAGATTTGAACAAGGCGGCGGTGGTGCGGCGTGGGCCAAAACGCAAGGCCATCATCAGCACGTGGACCACAAAGACCCCATGACCCAAGCTCATCAAACTGCCACCGATGCTGCGTGACTTCAGGTAAGGCATGGTCAGCTGCACCGACTCCATGAAGGGCCGTGTCGCATCCAGCATGGCCAAGCCTTGCAACCAGCCGCCTATGGACAGACCGATCACGTAAATGCCAATGCCGATGGCTGCGAGCCAGAAGTGCAGGCTGATCAACCAGGGGTGTGGCCACTCCCAGTTCAGCACGCGGGGCATCATGAAATACACCGCCCCGAACAGCACCATGGAGACAAAGGCATACATGCCCAGGTGGGCGTGCGCCACGGTGAAATGCGTGAAGTGGGTGATGGCATTGACTGTGCGCAAGGCTTGCATGGAGCCTTCGACAGAGGAAGCCACATACATCAAACCACCGAACATCATGAAGCGCAGCGTGGGCGAGTAGCGCGCCAAATGCATCTTTCCTTTCAAGGTGCCCGCTTGGTTGATGCCGAAAGCCATCACAGGGATCACCATCATCACGCTTTGCACAATCGACAAAGTGGTGAGCCAACCGGGCACAGGGCCACCGATCAAGTGGTGACCACCCACCTGGCCGTAGAAAAAAGCCAGGGTCCAAAAACCCAGCAAAGACAGGTTGTAGGAGCGAACCGGGCGGCCAATCACCTTGGGCAGAAAATAGTAAAT
>CAMCNQ010000244.1 GCA_945875955.1 Limnohabitans sp. Rim8
TGGGTAAGCAATCCCGCCTCACACACAGAAATTCAGACACTCCCGGCCAGCTTGGGTAACCTGCTCGCCCCTACACGCATAGTTCTCGTGCGTTTCATACCTAAAACCCCTACAGGCAAAATCAGGAGGCATGAGATGTCCGCTCAAATGAGCAAATCAATCCATGGAAGTTGAAGTCGAAGGCCATTTGCCATGGATTGAGTCTTATTTTTTTAGACCATCCCTGAGCATCCCAGCCAACTGATACTTTTTGAATACCAAGCAGGTTCAATTGGGGTTCTCTTATATATAGCTTGATATATATAACCAATTAAAAAATCGTTCCCACGTCTTTGGTGACTGTTCACAATGGCGCCATCTCTCGTCTTTTCATTCAGGAACGCCCCATGAAACACCTTTCTGCCCTGGTTCTGGCCTTGTCGGCCACCGCCTTCTTTGGGTCCAGTATTGCCGCCCAACCCCTGCTCAGCCCCGCTGAACTGCAAGCCAAACTGTCGGACGCCAACGTTCGGGTGATCGACATCCGCGACCCCAAATCCTATGCGGCCAACCACATTCCCGGTGCGGTGAATGCGCCTTATGGCAGCTGGCGCGGACCGGCCAGCAACCCGGGCGAATTGCCCGGCCTGCCCAAGCTGACCACCTTGGTTCAAAGCCTGGGCCTGTCCCCCAGCACCCACGCGGTGATTGTGTCCAGCGGCGCAGATGCCACTGACTTTGGGGCCTCGGCCCGGGTTTACTGGACGCTCAAAGTGCTGGGCCTCAAAGACCTGTCGGTGCTGAACGGCGGCGTGAAGGCTTGGGCCAGCGCAGCTTTGCCGCAAAACAACCAAGCCGTGAATGTGGTGGCCAGCAGTTTCCAGCCGCAAATCGAAAAGAGCCTGGTCGCCACCAAGGAAGAGTTGGTGGCCCGCGTCAAGTCAGGTGACGCCGCCTTGATTGACGCACGCCCGGCTGAATTCTTCAAGGGTGATACTCGCCATGTGGCCGCCAGCGTGCCCGGCACCTTGCAAGGCGCGGTGAACGTGGAGCACGACAAATGGTTTGCCCCCGGCAGCTCGACCTTTGTGAACACCGAGCAGGCCCAAAAAGTGGCGGCCTCCAGCTCCATAGACCCGGCCAAAGAAACCGTGTCCTTTTGCAACACCGGCCACTGGGCTGCGACCAACTGGTTTGCCATGTCCGAAGTGCTGGGCCAGAAAAACGTGAAGCTGTATGCGGGCTCCATGGTGGAATGGTCCAAAGACGCCAGCGGTTTGCCCATGGCCAATGTGCCCAGCCGCCCCAAGCAACTGCTGATTGACGCGAGATTCTGGGCCGAGAGAACCTTCAAATAAACTCGGGCCATGAATCGCCTTTCTTTGGCGGCCTTACTGGCCGCTTTTTTCATCTTTTTGGCGCTGTCCGTGTCCATCCGCCAAGCCGTGCTGATGCTGGTTGGCGTGGGCATGGGCGCAGCTTTGGCCGCCGCCCGCTTTGGTTTCACCACCGGCTGGCGACAACTCATTGAACAACGCAACCCGCAAGGGGTGGCCGGCCAAGTGCTGCTGCTGGCCTTGGCCAGTTTGGCAGCCCTGCCGATGCTGGGCCAGTTTCCTGAACTGCACGCGGCCCTCGGGCCACCCAGCGTGAGTTTGCTGGTGGGGGCCTTCGTATTTGGGCTGACGATGCAGATTGCCGACGGCTGCGGCTCGGGCAGTTTGTACAAAGCGGGTCTGGGCGTGCCGCTCAACATGGGCATCTTGCCGCTGTTCGCCTTGGGCAGTTTTTTCGGCTCGGTGCACTTGGACAGTTGGTTGTCTCTGGGCCAAACGGCGCCGGTCAGCTTTTCAGCCGAATTCGGCACCGGCGGCGCTTTGGCCTTGACGCTGGCTTTGCTGGCAGCGGTATTGGCGGCCGTGCGCCTGTGGGTGGGCGCGGGCCAAAGCTGGTTCAATAAACGCTGGGTCTGGGGGGCTGTGGCCCTTGCCGTCTTGGCCACCTTGAACTTGTTGCTGGCTGGCCAGCCTTGGGGCGTGGTTTATGGGTTTGGCCTGTGGGCCGCCAAGCTGTCGGTGGCGCTGGGTGCGTTTGAGCCTGCCACCAATGCCTTTTGGGGCCAGGCCGGCAATGCACAGCGCCTGACACAAACCGTGTTCATGGACGTGACCAGCATCACCAACATCGGTATTTTGGGCGGCGCCTTGTGGGTCGCGGCCAAAGCACCCGCCACCAACAAGCCGCTCACCCAACAGCAATGGGTGATCGGCCTGGTGGCTGGCTTTGTCATGGGCTACAGCTCACGCCTGGCTTTTGGCTGCAACATCGGCGCCATGCTCAGCGGCATCTCCACCGGCAGCCTGCACGGTTGGCTGTGGGTGCCTTTGGCCTTTGCGGGCACCTTGTTTGGCGTGCGCGTGCGCCGCCACTACCAGTTTTGAGGGAGCCCCGCATGAGCCACACACACAAGCTGCAAGCGGTTTTCTGGCTGACCCTGAGCGCGTTTTTGGTCTGGGACTTTCTGGCCTCAGACCCCGTGGACCTGCGCAACGAACCGCCCCTGATTGCAGCTGGATCGGGGCAAGCCACGAGTGGCGGGCATTGCTCGATGGCCAAATAAATCGACTTGTCTGTTGATGCCGATCAAAGTGGCGAGGGGCAGGCTAACATATCTTTGTTTGGAAAAGCCGCCGTTGAAATCAAGGCCACTTGATGAGTTGCGCGAAGTCTCGGGTGATCTTGGTAGCGGCAGCACTCGCTTGCTTGTGCCCCCGCAAGGTCCAGTATTCCCGAATGCGGGCGCTGAGGGCAACGCGACTGTCGATGGTGCAGTCGTCGCGACCGTTGATACGATATTGTATGGGGCGAACAATGGGAATCATCGAGATTTCATTGTTGGTAAATGCTGCGACAGACCTATTTTCCAAATGCTTTGGTTCGATGACGACGATGGTGATATCGGTGACATCCGGGGTCTGTCTATTTTTGATCTGAGCCTCCATAGATTCAAGCATGCGCGGCAATTCCGTCACAGTGAAAATAGAGTCATGGCGGAGGCCGCACCTTACGACCGATGTGACATGCCCTCGTGCCGCTTGCCCGAGCCGGTCGGACACCTCGGTGAAATAGGTCTTGAATGGGCCGTCCTCCCACTCAAATTTCTTGTTGACATAGCGGGCTGCAGTGGTCGCCTCCAGCTGTCCAAAGATCTCGCCACCCAAGGCGGTGTTCCATTGATCGACCAGTTTGGCCAAAGCAAGTTCGTTGATCCCGTTCCAGAAAATGCTGCCATTCGCGGGTGTCGTCGCGTCGAATTGATCCATTAACTGCTCATAAGCCTCTTTTGCATACTTGTACTGGTCTCCTACCATGAACTCGGCTTGGTACAACTCAGCAATGTCGTTTTTGACAAAAAACGAGTTGGCCTTCGTAATCCCGATCAGCTGAGGCCCAGCTGTGTGATAACCCACTCTTCTTGCGCCGGCCTGTGCCATCGCTCGCCGGTGCACGGCCTGCCTGAGTTCGGTTTTGAATTCCGGGGTCCCGAACATCTTCTGGGCCAACATCGGGTGGCCCCTCACGCGATGAAGCCACATGGCATCGGACTCGGCATCGGCCTGGGGGAAGGTGTTTTGAAGTTTAATGTACATCTCTACAGGAATTGCTCCACGGTAATTATTGGCATAAAGCATAAACTTCCCTCTCAATATGTCAGGATCGGAAGCCCGAAATATTTAGGCTTCTTTTTCAAGTTGCTACGCGGTAGTTTCCGACGGATTGACATGAAATAAATCTTGATCCAGTCTCAGAAAGAGCATTCATTCTAACTGAACTTGCTCCTGTTGGACGAACCTCTTTGCCGTTGATTTGTGCGGCATTCAATCGCTGTGCCGCGTGCCAACTTTTCTCAAACTGCATGGGGCTGACATGGCCCAACTGGTCTTGACCCCGAAACCCAGAACCGCCTGTGTGTTTAATTGACTGCTCGTTTTTATTTGTGTTTTTTTGATTTAAAAACATAAAAGCTTGAGCATAATCTTTGATAGTTTTTGTTCTTGACTGCTGCAATGATCAGGGCGCTGCGTTGGGCTCTTTTTTGGCGTTAAGGATTGCACTTTTCCTTGCTTCAATTACCAAATGCGAAGCCTGTTCGCGGGCAAGCACAAGTTAGACCTGAGGGTTTAAGCCAAGGCACATGGGATGGCGTTGATCGTCCACCTTGACCCGAGAATTCATGACCTCGGAGGTAGAGCCCCTTCCTTAGCAGGTTAACGCTCATGCAAAATCAAAACAGCAACGCCACCGTCAGCGTGCCACCCAACACGGCTGAGTTGTCTGACCTGAAAATCATTCAGCCGCTTTTCTATCTTTGGCATTCTTTGGCAACCTGCGTACCATTGAATATGGCAATAGACGGTATAAGTTGAAATGGTTTGAAACAAGTCATCTTCTGTAAGCCTCATCAATACTGGGGCATATGCATTGGTTGATACAGCCTGAAATACCGCAATGGCCGACACCGTTTCCTTCAATAAATCCCTGAAGTAATTGATTTACTGTTGGTTTTATTCGTCATGGCCTGAAGCATAGGCCTGCATTCGACCCCCCTGTTTTTAAGTATTGATCGCTGCTGGACAAGCGGGCCGACTGGCCATTCTTGAACGCACGATGCAGCAGGCTAAACCACCAAAAACGCCCTGTACATGGGCAACTTCTCATGCCTGGTCATGCCAGGCATACACGACGCCCACAAAAAGACCTAACCACCCTTAATAACAAATTCTAAAAACTATTATTAATTGCCATTATTTACAATTTCTCTATTTAATTCGCTAAAATATTTGCATTATGGAAAAAACCAACAGTCCTTTTGCATCCGCATACCTTCGTTTTTTACAGCTCGCCAAGCTGATTCAGGCTTTGCCAGAAGGTATGGAATTGGATGCCAACGAGAATGCCTTGTTGCAAGCGGTGGT
>CAMCNQ010000245.1 GCA_945875955.1 Limnohabitans sp. Rim8
AAGGGAAACTGCTGGGACAACGCACCCACGGAGAGCCTGTGGGGTCGCTTGAAGGTCGGCAGGCTGTACGGGCAAAGGTTTGCAACCCGCAGGCAGGCGATGGATGAGGTGATTGACTGGCTGACGTTCTACAACCACCGGCGGTTGCATTCAACGTTGGGCTACGTCAGTCCGACGCAGTTTGAAAAACGCTGGAACGCGGCACAGCAATTGAAGGCCGCATAATGAAGTGGCTAAGCGGTACGTCAAACAGGGGCATGTTCAGTGAGCTGGTCGGCGACGAACACCTCGTTCAGGCGGTTGATGATCTGCTACAGATACTCTTCTTGTCTGTCCTTTGGCTTGGCCGTACCCAGGCCTTCGCCCGGCTCCAGCTTGTACTCCGTGGTATTTTCTCTGAGCACCAGATCCTGCTGGCGTATCTTGGGCACGCGGTAGTGGCTGAGCAACACGTTGCCCAGGTCGATGTCGTCTTCATCGAGCAAGGTTTCGCGCAACATGGGCCGCAGGTTGCGGGCGTACAGGCTGAGCTTTTCCAGATCGGTGTCGTCTTCATCCACGATCTGAGACATGAACTCATACACGGGGTCGAGGGGGAATTGGCCAACCCATGCGCAGACCTGCAAAGAACAAAGCCGCCAACCCTTTCAGGTTGGCGGCTTGTTTATTTGCTGCGAGAAGTGTTTACTTCTTCGCTGGCGGCAAATCCGTGCAACTGCCATGCGCCACTTCTGCCGCCAAACCGATGCTCTCACCCAACGTGGGATGCGGGTGAATCGTCTTGCCGATGTCCACCGCGTCCGCGCCCATCTCGATCGCCAGGGCGATCTCGCCCAGCATGTCGCCGGCGTTGGGGCCGACGATGCCGCCGCCCAGGATCTTGCCGTGGCCGTGGGCTTCGGGGCTGTCATCGAACAAAAGTTTGGTGAAGCCCTCGGTGCGGCCGTTGGCCGTGGCGCGGCCTGAAGCGGCCCAGGGGAACAAGCCTTTTTTGATCTTGATGCCTTGCGCTTTGGCCTGGTCTTCGGTCAAACCGACCCATGCTACTTCGGGGTCGGTATAGGCCACGCTGGGAATGACGCGTGCGTTGAAGGCGCTGGCGGCCAGTTCTTTGTTGCCTTGCATTTCACCGGCAATGACTTCGGCAGCCACATGCGCTTCATGCACCGCTTTGTGCGCCAGCATGGGCTGGCCCACGATGTCGCCAATGGCAAAAATGTGGGGCACGTTGGTGCGCATCTGGATGTCGACGTTGATGAAGCCACGGTCCGTCACGGCGACACCGGCTTGGTCGGCGGCGATTTTTTTGCCGTTGGGCGTGCGGCCCACGGCTTGCAAGACCATGTCGTACACGCCTTCGCTCTTGGTGCCGTCCAGCCCTTCAAACTGCACCTTGATGCCTTCGGGCGTGGCTTGCGCGCCGACGGTTTTGGTTTTGAGCCAGATGTTGTCAAAGCGCGGCGCGTTCATCTTTTGCCAGACCTTGACCAGGTCGCGGTCTGCGCCTTGCATCAGGCCGTCCATCATTTCCACCACGTCCAGGCGTGCGCCAAGCGTGCTGTAGACGGTGCCCATTTCCAAACCAATGATGCCGCCGCCCACGATCAGCATTTTTTTGGGCACTTCTTTGAGCAGCAGCGCCCCGGTGGAGTCCACCACGCGCGGGTCCTCGGGCATGAAGGGCAATCGCACCGCTTGGCTGCCGGCGGCGATGATGGCGTTTTTAAAGGCCACCACTTTTTTGGCACCGGTTTTTTCTTGCGCCGTGCCCGTGGTTTCTTCTACCTGCAAATGGTGGCTGCCCACAAAGCTGCCGTGGCCGCGCAGCACGGTGACTTTGCGCATTTTGGCCATGCTGCCCACGCCGCCCACCAGCTTGCCCACGACCTTGTCTTTGTGGGCGCGCAGCTTGTCGATGTCGAGCTGCGGCGCACCAAAACTCACGCCCAAGTCGGCCATGTGGCTGACCTCGTCCATCACCGCCGCCACATGCAGCAAGGCTTTGGAAGGAATGCAACCCACGTTCAGGCACACACCGCCCAGGTCGGCGTAGCGTTCGACCATGACCACTTTCAGGCCCAGGTCAGCAGCGCGGAAGGCAGCGCTGTAACCGCCGGGGCCAGAGCCCAGCACCAGCAGGTCGCACTCGATGTCAGCCGTGCCCGCAAAGCTGGAGGCTGCTGGGGCAGTGGCCGTAGTGGGCGCAGTTACGGGTGCCGCAGCAGCTGCGGCGGGTGCCGAGTTGGCCGCTGGCGCTGGCGCTGAAGAAACCGCAGCTGCCGCAGGGGCTGGAACAGAAGGAGATGAAGCTGCAGCAGCGCCCTCGCCTTCCAGCACCAAGACCACCGAGCCTTGCTTGACTTTGTCGCCGAGCTGGACTTTGAGTTCCTTGACCACGCCCGCATGAGACGATGGAATTTCCATCGAAGCCTTGTCGGACTCGACGGTGATGAGCGACTGCTCGGCCTTGACGCTGTCGCCGGGTTTGACCAGCAACTCGATCACCGCCACTTCGTCGAAGTCACCGATGTCGGGGACTTGAATATCAATCAATGCCATATCAGTTCCTTTTGGCTTAGAGCAATACCCGGCGGAAGTCGCTGAGGATTTGCCCCAAGAAGGCGTTGAAGCGTGCCGCTGCAGCGCCATCGATCACGCGGTGGTCCCAAGTCAGGCTCAAGGGCAGCATCAGGCGGGGCACAAACTGCTTGCCGTCCCAGACCGGCTCCATGCTGCTTTTGCACACACCCAAAATCGCCACTTCAGGCGCGTTGATGATGGGCGTGAAGTACTTGCCGCCAATGCCACCCAGGCTGGAGATGGTGAAGGTCGCGCCGGTCATTTCAGCGGGGCCCAATTTGCCCTCTCGCGCTTTCTTGGCCAATTCGCCCATTTCCTGGCTGATTTGCAAGATGCCTTTTTTGTCGCAGTCGCGGATCACCGGCACCATCAAGCCATTGGGCGTGTCCGCCGCAAAGCCGATGTGCCAGTAGTTTTTGTAGACCAGCGCATCGCCATCGAGTGAGCTGTTGAACTCGGGGTACTTCTTGAGCGCGGCCACGCAGGCCTTGATCAAGAAAGCCAGCATGGTCACCTTGACACCCGACTTCTCGTTCTCTTTGTTGGTGGAGACACGGAAGGCTTCGAGGTCGGTGATGTCGGCGTCGTCGTGGTTGGTGACGGCCGGAATCATGATCGCATTGCGCAGCAGGTTGGCACCGCTGATCTTCTTGATGCGGCCCATTTCTTTGCGCTCAATAGGGCCGAACTTGGCAAAGTCGATCTTGGGCCAAGGGATCAGGCCCAAGCCTGCGCCATCTCCGCCCGAAGCCGCAGGGGCTTTGGCCGCTTGCGCCTGGGTTTGTGCGGCCCCCGACATGACGGCCTTGGTGAAGGCTTGCACATCGTCTTGGGTGATGCGGCCTTTGGGGCCACTGCCTTTGACTTCCCCCAAAGGCACGCCGATTTCGCGGGCAAATTTGCGCACCGAGGGCGAGGCATGGGGCAAGCCCAATGTTGTGCTGCCGGGGGCATGCGCTGGTGCAGATGCCAGGTTGAGCGCAACGGCTGCCGTTGTTGAAGCCATTGCGGCCGCAGCCGGTGCCTGGGCTGGTGCCGGGGCTGCGGCCACAGCAGCGACAGCAACCGGAGCGGCTGCAAAAGCCACTGCGGGAGCGGCAGCCGAAACAGTGCCTTCCAAAATGGCCAGCAAATCGCCAATGTTGACTTTGTCGCCCACTTTGACTTGCAGCGTTTTAAGCACGCCCGCATGGGAGGACGGGATTTCCATCGCCGCTTTGTCAGATTCGACGGTGATCAAGGACTGCTCGACCTTGATGCTGTCGCCGGGCTTGACCATGACCTCGATGACGGCCACGTCTTTGAAATCGCCGATGTCGGGCACATGCACTTCGATCAGACCCGAAGCCCGCGCTGGCGCGGGTTCGGTTGAAGCGGCCACAGGCGCAGCCACGGCCGCAACCGCATCCACGCCGGGGGCGGCCGCTGCAGCAGGCGAAGCCACTGCGCCAGCGGCTTCCACCACCAGTACGATGGAGCCTTGCTTGACCTTGTCGCCCAAGGCCACGCGCAGCTCTTTGACCACGCCTGCGGTGCTGGACGGAATTTCCATCGAGGCTTTGTCGGATTCGACCGTGATCAGCGATTGCTCGGCTTTCACTGTGTCGCCGACTTTGACCATCAACTCAATGACGGTCACTTCGTCGAAGTCCCCAATGTCTGGAACGTGTACTTCTGCCAATGCCATGTGTGTCTCCCGAATTTATGCGTACAGCGGGTTGATCTTGTCGGTTTTGATGCCGTACTTTTGAATCGCCTGGGCCACTTGGGCCACCGGCACTTTGCCCTCTTCGCTCAAAGCCTTCAAAGCGGCCAAGACGATGTAATGGCGGTTGACTTCAAAGTGCTCGCGCAGTTTGCTGCGAAAGTCCGAGCGGCCAAAACCGTCGGTGCCCAGCACCTTGTAGGTCCGACTCGTGCCGTCTGCATGCGGCGGGATGAAGGGGCGAATTTGCTCGGCATAGGCCTTCATGTAGTCGGTCGAAGCCACCACGGGGCCCATCTGTTGGCCCAATTGTTGGCCCACAAACGACAAGCGCGGGGTTTCCAGCGGGTGCAGCAGGTTGTAGCGCTCTGCGTCTTGGCCGTCGCGCGTCAACTCGTTGAAGCTGGGGCAACTCCAGACGTCGGCTTGAATGCCCCAGTCGGTGGCCAACAGCGCCTGGGCCGCAATCGATTCGCGCAAGATGGTGCCCGAGCCCAGCAACTGCACACGCTTTTCACCGGCGGCACCCGGCTTGCACAAATACATGCCCTTGATGATTTGCGCCTCGGTGCCGGGCGTCAGGCCTGGCATGGGGTAGTTTTCATTCAGCAACGTGAGGTAGTAAAACACGTTCTCTTGCTTTTCCACCATGCGTTTTAAGCCAT
>CAMCNQ010000246.1 GCA_945875955.1 Limnohabitans sp. Rim8
CCCGAAGGCAGTCGGCATTACCAAAGCTTTTGGGACATCACGCGCTTGTCCCTGCGCTATGCGTTGGCCCGTTTGGGTTTGGTTCACACACAGGCGAACGAAGAAGCGCTGATGGCCCAATACGCCCAATTGACGGCCTTCCCGGAAAATCTGGGCGTGCTGCAAAGTTTGCGCCAAGGCGGTGTGGCAACAGCCATCTTGTCCAACGGCAGCCCCGAGATGCTGCAATCGGCCGTGGCCAGCGCCGGCATGGGCGAGGTGCTTGATGCCTTGCTGTCGGTGGACAGCGTGCGCCAATTCAAAACCATGCCCAGCAGCTACCAAATGGTGCTGGACCATTTTGCGGTCGAGGCCAAGCAAGTGCTGTTTGTCTCCAGCAACGCCTGGGATGTCCTGGGGGCCACCTGGTTTGGCTTGACCACTTTGTGGATCAACCGCCAGGGTCTGCCCGCAGAAACCATTGGACCTGCTGCGCACTTCATGGGGCAGGACTTGACCGAGGTCCTGAAGGTGCTGGGCCGCGCGTGACCAACAAGCGCGGCTTCAGCCCTTCGCAAAACACAGCTGAGTTCTTTGAAGTGCCGAAGCCGTTTTTTGTTGTCAGCGATCAGGCCTGATCGAAACGGTCCGCGTTCATGACCTTGGTCCATGCGGCCACGAAGTCACGTGCGAACTTTTCCGTGTTGTCGTCTTGGGCATACACCTCGGCATAGGCGCGCAAGATGGCGTTGGAGCCAAACACCAAGTCCACGCGCGTGGCAGTCCATTTCGTTTGGCCGGTTTTGCGCTCGGCAATGTCGTAGCTGTTTTTGCCCGTGGGTTTCCACACGTAGGCCATGTCGGTGAGGTGGACAAAATAGTCGTTGCTGAGCACCCCCAAACGGTCGGTGAATTCGCCGTGGTGTGTGCCGCCGTGGTGTGTGCCGCCGTGGTTTGTGCCCAGCACGCGCATGCCGCCCACCAAGGCCGTCATCTCGCAGGCGGTCAGGCCCATGAGCTGGGCGCGGTCCAGCAGGCATTCTTCAGGGTTTGCGCTGTGGCTTGGGTGTTGCCAGTTGCGAAAGCCGTCGTGCAGCGGCTCAAGCACCGCGAAAGAGTCGACATCGGTCATGGCTTGGCTGGCGTCGCCTCGGCCCGGGGTGAAGGGCACGGGGATGTCAAAGCCGGCGGCCTTGACGGCCTGGGCCACGCCCACGTTGCCCGCCAAGACAAGCACATCGGCCAAGCTGGCGCCGGTTTTTTGCGCAATGGGCTCCAGCACCTTCAGCACCTTGGCCAAGCGCGCAGGCTCGTTGCCTGGCCAGTCTTTTTGCGGGGCCAAGCGGATGCGGGCACCGTTGGCCCCGCCGCGCTTGTCCGATTGGCGAAAGGTGCGGGCGCTGTCCCACGCGGTGGCCACCAACTCGCCCACGCCCAGCCCACTGCCTGCAATCAGCGCTTTGACCGCCTCCACGTCGTAGCCGCTTGGGCCCACAGGCACAGGGTCTTGCCAGATGAGGTCTTCTGAGGGCACATCAGGGCCGATGTAGCGGGCCTTGGGCCCCAAGTCGCGGTGCGTGAGTTTGAACCAGGCGCGTGCAAACACCTGCGTGAAGTAGGCAGGGTCTTTGTGAAAACGCTCCGAAATTTTGCGGTACTCGGGGTCCATCTTCATGGCCATGTCGGCATCGGTCATGATGGGGTTGCGGCGAATGCTGGGGTCTTGCACATCCACCGGCCTGTCTTCTTCCAAGATGTTGATCGGCTCCCATTGCCAAGCACCCGCGGGGCTCGTTTTGAGTTCCCAGTCATAGGTGAACAAGAGGTGGAAATAGCCGTTGTCCCATTGGGTGGGATGGGTGGTCCAAGCGCCTTCAATGCCGCTGGACATGGTGTCCCGGCCCACGCCACGGCTGGTGTGGTTCATCCATCCCAAGCCTTGCTCTTGCACGTCGGCGCCTTCGGGCTCTGGCCCCAGGTTTTTGGCGCTGCCATTGCCGTGCGCCTTGCCCACGGTGTGGCCACCGGCAGTCAGGGCCACGGTTTCTTCGTCGTTCATGGCCATGCGCGCAAAGGTCAGGCGCACATCGCGTGCGGTGCGCAATGGGTCAGGATGGCCATTGACGCCTTCGGGGTTCACATAGATCAAGCCCATTTGCACGGCGGCCAAGGGGTTTTCCAAAGACTCGCGCTCATCGTCTTCGTAGCGGGTCGCGCCCAGCCATTCTTTTTCAGAACCCCAGTTGGTGTCTTGCTCGGGCTGCCAAATGTCTTCCCGGCCAAAAGAAAAGCCATAGGTTTTCAGGCCCATGGATTCATAGGCCACCGTGCCCGCCAGCACGATCAAGTCGGCCCAGCTGAGTCGGTTGCCGTATTTTTTCTTGATGGGCCACAGCAAGCGCCGCGCTTTGTCAAGGTTGACGTTGTCGGGCCAAGAGTTGAGCGGTGCAAAGCGCTGGTTGCCCGTGCCCGCACCGCCTCGGCCGTCGGCAATGCGGTAAGTGCCAGCGGCGTGCCAAGCCATGCGTATCATCAAGCCGCCATAGTGGCCCCAGTCTGCAGGCCACCAGTCTTGGCTGTCGGTCATGAGCGCCGTCAGGTCTTTTTTGAGTGCCAACACGTCGAGTTTTTTGACCTCGTCGCGGTAGTTGAAAGCCGCGCCCATGGGCTGGGTCTTGGTGTCGTGCTGATGAAGGATGTCAAGGTTCAGTGCTTTTGGCCACCACGCCATGGGCGTTTTGCCCGTGGTGGTGTTGGCGCCGTGAATGACGGGGCACTGCCCTGCTGTTGCGGTGTTCTTGCTGTCCATTTCCCTGCTCCCTTTGCATGTGGTTAAAAGAGGCTTCAGTTTAGGAGCAGCGCCGCTTTTTTGGGGTTGATTTTGGCTATGTGTGTGATAGCCATGTGAGGCACTTCACACTCACGGGCTTGGATGCCCTGCTTTGCCGGGGTTTGTTTGGCGATGTGGTGACCGTTGCGGCAAAAATCAAAAAAGTCTGTGCTCGGGTCCACACGGCGTTGATGGGCACACGCAGCAGATGTCCAGCCCCAAAGCCATTTGAATGCAAGCCAGCGCCAGTTCCAGTAAGACCTGGGAGATTTGCAGATGCGAGACACATTCACCACAACCGATGCACATGCGCCAGCCATTTGGATTTTCAAGTGCCCGCCAGAACCGCGCAAAATACAAGCCTTCACAACAGCTGCTTGGGTTTTTTTCGACCCGGCGCAGACTGGTTTTTTAAGGTTTTTTTGATGCAGCCTCACCACCACACCCAGGGCCAGCGCCCGCTTGAAAACATCACCGTCGTGGCTTTGGAACACGCCATCGCCGCGCCTTTTTGCACCCGCCAGTTGGCCGATTTGGGCGCCCGTGTCATCAAGGTGGAGCGCCCAGGCGGAGGCGACTTTGCCCGTGCCTACGACACGCGCGCAAGGGGGTTGTCTTCGCATTTTGTCTGGGTCAACCGGTCCAAGGAAAGCCTGGCGCTGGATTTGAAAAATCCTGCCCACCTGTCGGTTCTCAAAGCCTTGTTGGGGCAGGCCGACGTGTTGGTGCAAAATCTGGCCCCCGGAGCCACCGCACGCATGGGCCTTGACGCCGACACGCTGCGAACGCTGCACCCACGCCTGATCGTGTGCGACATATCGGGCTATGGCCAAGACGGCCCTTACCGCGACAAAAAAGCCTATGACTTGCTGATCCAAAGCGAGGCCGGGTACCTGAGCGTGACCGGCACCCCCGACGAACCCAGCAAAAGCGGCAACTCGATCGCCGACATCGCGGCGGGTATGTACGCTTACAGCAACATCTTGTCGGCCCTGCTGCTGCGTGAAAAAACAGGCGAGGGTTCGCACATCGATGTGTCCATGTTGGAGGCGCTGACCGAGTGGATGGGCTTTCCCATGTATTACGCGATGGACGGCGCTGCGCCCCCACCGCGAAACGCATCGTCCCACGCCACCATTTACCCCTATGGACCGTTTCAAGTGGGGACGAAAGTGGGCACCGATGGCGAACACATCGGCACCATCATGCTGGGCCTGCAAAACGAACGCGAATGGGTCCAATTTTGTGAGCAGGTGCTGCTGGAGCCGGCCTTGGCCTGCGACCCGCGCTTTGACAGCAATGCCCATCGCAACGAACACCGGCTGGCCTTGCAAAAAATCATCTTGGACTGCTTTGCCCACTTGACCGTGGCCGCGGTGACCGCGCGCCTAGAAAGTGCGCAAATCGCCAATGCCCAAATGAACAGCATGGCCCAGCTGTGGGCACACCCCCAATTGCAGGCGCGCCAGCGCTGGACCCAGGTGGATTCACCCGCTGGCGAGCTGCCCGCCCTGCTGCCACCAGGTCGGCAAAGCGCGTTTGATTACCGAATGGGCGCGATTCCTCGGGTAGGCGAACACACCGAAGCCATTTTGAAAGAACTGGGAATGGGCTTGCCTGATGGCCGCTTGTGATGGCGCTCAAGCGCACAAGCACCGCGCAGCCACTCAGCCTAAACCCGGCAGTTGGGCGCGGCCGAGGGGCTGACGAAGCAGGTCTCTGGCTAGGCGCGAGTGCCCCCGGACTGCCTGTCCGGGGGGTGCGAGCAACAACGCCAGAGGCCTGAAGCGGCAGACCTGCGGCCGTGCAGCGTTTCACCCATGAGGTGAAGACCGTCGTAGGCGCAAGTGTTTGATTCACAAAGTGTTTAAAGCACAAGCAAGCGGCCAACTGCCGGTTTTAGGCTCAAAGGCCTTGAAAGAACCAAGCAGGGCATTGCGCACACCGACTTCGACGCCACAGGCGCGGCCTGCACAGGGCGCGCAAGCCGCTGGGCGAGACTCTAAAATGGCCGACCTTCACACAACGCCCAGCCAACCGCCATGCCAGATTCCATGTCACTGTCTATCCTGGCGCGGCGGGCCGCCGTCACGCGGTCACGCCGCGCGCGCCGCCAGCGGCAGCGCGGCG
>CAMCNQ010000247.1 GCA_945875955.1 Limnohabitans sp. Rim8
TCTCGGTGCCGCCGTGGTTGACGCGCACGCTGCCATCGGTGTAGACCGAGACCACCGCACCGGCCTGGTTGAATTGAGTGGCGGTGAAGCTGATGCCGAACTTGACTGGCGTGAGGGCCAGGCCTTTTTTCAAAACAGTGTGCGTCTGGTTCCATTCGCGCACGCTTTGGCGGCGGGCGCGGTAGTCACAGTCCTTGGCCAGTTGCTGCAACAGCGGTTGCAAGATGTTGTCTTCCACCTTCATGCCGTAGGGCGTGGTGTCGCGCTCACCCACACCGTACAGATTGGCCAGGCGCACATCCAGCGCGTCCATGCCCAGTTGCCGGGCGATGTCGCCCATGATGGTTTCGATCAGCAGCACGCCCTGCGGCCCGCCAAAGCCGCGAAACGCCGTGTGGCTTTGGGTGTGGGTTTTGCAGCGGTGCGAGGTGATGCGCAGATCGTTCAGGTAATAGGCGTTGTCGGTATGAAAGATCGCCCGATCGGCCACCGGACCGCTCAGGTCGGCGCTGTGGCCGCAATGCACCAATTGCACCGAATCAAGGCCTTCAACGCGGCCTTGTGCGTCAAAGCCCACCTGCCAGTCGTGGCTGAAAGGGTGGCGCTTGCCGGTGATCAAGATGTCGTCGCCACGGTCGAGCCGCATCTTGACGGGACGCCCGAACTTGTGCGCGGCCAGCGCCGCCCACACGGCCAGATGCCCGGCCTGGGTTTCTTTGCCGCCAAAGCCCCCGCCCATGCGGCGGCACACCACGCGCACCTGCGACAGCGGGATGTTCAATGCATGCGCCACCCAGTGCTGCACCTCGCCGGGGTGTTGGGTGCTGCTGTGAATCAGCCAGTGGCCGTTCTCTTGGGGAATGGCATAGGCGATTTGGCTTTCCAGGTAAAAGTGTTCCTGCCCGCCCACTTCGAGCGCGCCTTGCATCCGGTGCGCTGCGCTGGCCATGGCGTGAGGGGCGTCGCCGCGCTGTACGGTGACCTTGGGCAAGACAAAACTTTGGGCTTGCAAGGCCTGGCGGGCGTGCAGCAAGGGGGTGTCGCTGCGCACTTGCATTTGCATCTGGCGTGCGGCCAATCTGGCCTGCGTGTGGCTGTGGCCCACCACCAGGCCCATGACTTGGCCCACATGCATCAGTTGGGGGCCCGCAAAAATCAGCTCGTCGTGTACAAAGGTGGCCAGCAGGCGATCGCCGGGAATGTCATGGGCGGTCACCACCCCGACCACCCCGGCGGCGGCCAGCACGGGCGCCAAATCCAGGCTCAGCCATTGGGCGTTGGCATGGGGGCTCATCAAGGGGGCGGCGTCCAGCGTGCCTTCGATCAGTGGCAAGTCATCGATGTAAGTGGCGCGACCTTGCACTTGCGCCTGTGCGCTTTCATGAAAGCGGGGGCGACTGTCCTCGCTTTCATGAAAGCGGGGGCGGCCGTCCTCGCTGCCTTGGTTGCTGTGGGTGCAGGTGTTCATGCCATCTCCTCCAGTCGCACGCCGCTGTGGCCGGTGCTCTCCAACCAAGCGCGGTGCAGCAACTGGCCCAGCAATTGGCGGCGGTAATGGGCGCTGGCGCGCAAATCGCTGAGCGGTGAAAACTCTTGGGCAATGGCCACTTGGGCGCGTTGCAAGCTGTCTGGGCTCCACAGCTGGCCGACCAAAGCGGCTTCGGTCTGCACCGCGCGTGCAGGCGTGGCCGCCACACCGCCAGCGCCAATGCGTGCGGTGGTGATGCGACCTTCATGCACCTGCAACTGCACCGCCAAACACACGGCCGAGATGTCGTCTTCCATGCGCTTGGAAACCTTGTAGACCCCAAGCCATTCGCCGGGCCTGGGGCGAGGCACCACGATCCAGCCCAAGACCTCGTCTGAGGCCAACAGGCTTTGTCGATAGCCTGTGTAGAAGCTGTCCAGCGGCACATGGCGGTGCACGATGCGGCGCTTGCCATGGACTGGGCGCCAAGCCATCAGCACCACCTGCGCGCCCAGTGCAATCAGCAGCGGCATGCTGTCGCCGATCGGTGAGCCATTGGCCACGTTGCCGCCCAGCGTGCCCGACTGGCGCACCGGCCAGCCCGCAAAGCGTTCGCCAAACGGCGCGATCACCGGCCGGTCAACGGCCAGTGCCTCAAACGCGTCTTGCAAATTCACCGCCGCGCCAATCGCCATGTGCTGCGGGTAATGCTCCACACGCCGCAGCGCGGCCACGCGGGACACATCGATGATCTTGGGCATGCGGCGCAGGCCCTGGGTGAGCCACAGCCCGGCATCGGTGGCCCCGGCAATCAATTGCGCCTGGGGGTGCTGGGCACGCGCTTGCAGCAAGGCGGGCAGGGTGGTGGGGCGCAGGTAATCGCCGTCGTTCTTCTTGTTAGCGTTCTTTTTGCCAGCGTCCAGTTTGTCGGCGTCCAGCTGGTGCAGCGCAGCCACAATGCGCTGTTCGTCCACGGCCTGCGCGGCATTGGCTTGCAGGCTGCAGGCGGCTTGCACAATGGGCCGGTAGCCGGTGCAGCGGCACAGGTTGCCCGACAGGGCCTGGTGTGCAGTATGGGTGTCCACGGCTTGGCCTTGTGCCACGGTGCGCTGGTACAGCGCAAACAGGCTCATCACAAAACCGGGCGTGCAAAAGCCGCATTGCGAGCCGTGGCACGCCAGCATGGCTTGCTGTACCGGGTGCAGCGTGCCGTCAGGCTGGGCCAGGTCGGCGGCGGTCCACAGCGCCATGCCATCGATCGCGTGCGCAGGTTTGATGCAGCTGTTCACAGCGCGGTAACGCAAGGCCCCACCCACCGTCTCGGCCACCACCACGGTGCAGGCACCGCAGTCGCCCGCCGCACAACCTTCTTTGGTGGCCGTCATGCGCAGGTCCTCGCGCAGCAGGTCCAGCAGGGTGCGGTCTGGTCGAACGTGGTGGCGTTCCACCACCGCATCGCGGTGCCAAAAGCGCAGGGGAGCTTCAGTAACGGGGTGAGAAGTTGGGTTCATGGGCATCGTCCAGGGCGTGCTTCATGCTAGACCAAAGCCTCCGGGGTGGTATGCAAAATTTGAGATACCCAATATGGGTCTGCAAGCATGCTTTGTGGCGCTTGCAAGGCGATGCCCAACTGACTCACTGCATGGGTCGCCTGGACTTATCGCCTGAACAAGCGCCGCAGCAACAAGGCCTGAAAATCTGGTGCTTGTCCGGCCACGGCATACACATCAGTTGGCCATCCGCTTGTCGTTACAGCAGTCGGTGGTGTGAGGACAGCACGACTCGGTAGTCTGTGATGCCCACGCTGCCCAGCAGGGGGACCACGGGTCCGGTGATCAAGCCCGGGTCGACACGTGCCAGTTGGGCAAAGATGTGCTCTTCAGCGGCAGTCCACAAATCAGGTGTCCAGCGATCCAGCATGTCATTCTGCAAGTCGAGCAGATCGGCCTGTGCATCGGGCAGGATGACAACGGTCATGCTTGGGGTTTGCTGGCTTGGCGGCGCTGGGCCAGTTGGGCGCGGGCCTCTTGCACCGACAGGCCCAGGCCGGCTTGTCGGTCTTTTTCACCCAGAGCCAGCAGTTTGAGCAGGGCGATCAGGTCTTGTTTGTCCTGGTATTGCTGCACGCCTTCAATCACCATGGCGGCTTCGCCGTTTTGCGTGATGATGTGCGGCGCACCGTTGGCCGCCACGTCTTCGGATCTCTGCGCGGCGTGGCTTTTGAGGTATGAAATTGACCGGATGTGTTCGCGGTTGTGCATGGTGATTCCTTGGGTGGACTGAATTTATCCCTGAATTTGGTCCAGGGCAAGGTGGTGCGATGGGGCGGTTGGTCGGCATGGCCACTGGACAGCAGGTGTTACATTCGCCTGAATTCTTGAAAAGCCTTGGGTCTGACAACGGGGCTGACGCAAACTGAGAAAAAACAGAGACAAATTCATGGGCGCGAGCGATCAATTAGCATGGATGGTGCGCAAATTTTTCGGGGTAAACCCTCAAACATTCGTTTGCAAAGCCATAAGGTCTATCTGGATTTCGATATGAAGCAGCCGCATCTTTTTGACAAGATCGATCTTCAACTTATTCGGACCCTTCACACCTTGTTGAGCGAACGCAGTGTTTCCAAAACCGCCATGCGACTGGGCCAGCAGCAGCCCGCTGTGTCGGTGGCGCTCAAACGCCTGCGCGAGTTGACGGGCGATCCGATTTTGGTGCGTGCAGGCTCTGGCATGGTGCCCACCGATGTGGGCCTGCAGATGTTGGGGCCGGTTTCACAAATACTGCAGGCGGCCGAAGACCTGTTTTCTCCTTTGGGCACATTTGAGCCTTCTCAGACCAGCGTGACTTTTCGCATCGCTGCCAGCGACACGCTGGACCCCTTGTTTTTGCCCTCGGTGATGGCCCGCATCAAATCTTTGGCCCCACATTCCCAAGTCGAGGTGCATGCGCTTTCAGGCCAAGCCCAGTACGCCCACGATTTGGGGCAGGGCCTGATCGATGTGGTGATTGGCAACTGGGCCCAGCCCAGCGAAGAGTTGCACCGCGCCCAGTTGTTTGAAGACGAGGTCATGTGTTTGGTCAGCCAAAAGCACCCGGCGGTGCGCCGTGGCTGGACGCCAGAAGACTGGCTGGCCTGCGAGCACATTGCGCCCACACCGGCTTACCCCGGTTGGCGCGGTGTGATCGATGAACACCTGGATGGTTTGAACCTGTCGCGCAACATCACCGCGCGCTGTGCCCATTTTGGCCTGATGCCCCGCATGGTGGCATCGAGCTTGCTTGTGTTGACCACCGGGCGTCAGTATTGCCAGCGCTTTTTGCAGGGCCCTGAATCGCACAGCGGTCTGGCGCTGCTGCCTTGCCCTGTGCCGTTTCCCAAGATGGTTTACTACCAGTTGTGGCACGAACGCAGCCATAAATCGGCCGCCGCCAAATGGCT
>CAMCNQ010000248.1 GCA_945875955.1 Limnohabitans sp. Rim8
CAACACAGAACATGACATACCCAAAGTGGCAGACAAATCAGCGGTTGGCACCACGCGCAGGTAATCTTTGAAACCCAAAGCAGGACCCACGGCATGCCAAGCGCCGGGGAGCAAGTCCACCGGCAACATGTCCATGGCGTTCATCAGGAAAATCCAAACAAATACCGTGAGCGCCAGCGGTGCTATCAATTTACGGCTATTGGCGTTGTGAATCACCCCTTTGGCTTGGTTTTCGACCATTTCGGACAACATCTCAACAGCCGCCTGGAAGCGCCCTGGCACACCCGAAGTGGCTTGACGGGCGGCCAACCACAAGATAAAGCAACCAATAGAACCCAAGACCACCGAAAAAACAACCGTGTCGAGGTTGAACAAACTGAAATCCACAATGCTTGTTTGCTTGACGCCTTCAAATGAAAAGTTCATTTGCAGGTGTTGCAAGTGATGCTGGATGTACTCTCCAGCCGTTGGGGCGTGCGCGCCAGCGTTTTCAGATGCCATAAATCACCAATCAGTTCAAAAAAGAGTCGGCTTCGACTTCTGCTGCATGTAGCCCAGCACCATGGCCAGCCAATACACCTTGATCGTCACCACAAAGCCAGCCACCAGGGCAAGCCAGCTTAAATTAGATATCACTTTTGGCGCTACCAAGAGCAATGCCACGGTCAAGATGATCTTGACCAACTCCCAAAAAAACAAACCCATCAAAACAGCTCTGGGCTGAATTTGTCGCATCTGTCTGCTCAAAGCCCGGATGAAAACCACAGCAGGGACCACCACCGATACACAACCCCAGGCCACCGATGCGGCCAAATGGAATTGTTGGGTCAACAATCCCGTCAACGCCACCATCAAAGCGCCAACACCAATCTGCAAATACAAGACATGCCATGGTGAGGTTTGCGGATGGCTTGAACGCCAAGCAGACGCTTCTTCGGCCGTCAAAGCCTTGAATTCATCATCCAAAAGCTCGATGGCATTGTCTTTGACCTGTGGACTGCTTTGCGATGATGCAATTTTGACCATCTCAAATTACAACCAGGTTACACATTGGGCAACATGCACAAAGCAGGAATTATACCCAGAAACCCTCGTGTGCTTCAATTATAGAGCCCAATATTTTGACCTTGAGAAAGCCTGGCTCAGTCCCAGCGGCCACAATGACACAATGTGTTGGCTGGGATGTTGTTTATCCAAGCGAAACCAATTGAGGGGTTTGCATGTACGAATGGATTAATTTTTTCCACCTTGCCGCCGCCATGGTTTGGATGGGCGGCATGGCTCTTGTCATTTTGGCGCTGCGCCCCGTGGTCATTGCCCAGATGGCAGCGCCTGAACGCTTGGCTTTGATGGCCGCCGTTTTAAGCCGTTTTTTCGCCATGGTCTGGCTCTCGATTGGCCTGATTTTGGCCACCGGTTTCTGGATGATGTCCATGACCGACCTGAAGTTGGCTCCCAAAGGCTGGCACGCCATGTCTGGCTTGGGCCTATTGATGTGCCTGATTTTTACGCACATTTGGTTTGCCCCTTTTCGCCGACTCAAGGCCGCGGTGGGGGCCTCTGACTGGCCCGTTGCGGGGAAGGCCTTGGGTCAAATTCACCCCTTGGTGGTCACCAATTTTGCAATCGGGTGGCTGGCGGTTTTGACTGTGGTCGTCTGGCGTTAAGTTTGCGAACCAACCGGATCACTTCATGAGCGCTGGCCTCTCTCCACCCGACGACACCGACCTTCGCAAAGACACTTTGATCGAGTACCCCTCGATTTTTCCGATCAAGGTCATGGGCGCCATGGTCGACGGCTTTGCCGACGCCATGTGTCAAGTGGCCCTGCAATTCGACCCCGGTTTTGACCCCAGCACCATCGAGTTGCGCCCCAGCAAGGGCGGCAATTATCTGGGCGTGACGCTTTCCATCACCGCCACAAGCCGCGCGCAACTCGACGACCTTTACCGCACCCTGACCGCACACCCGATGGTCAAAATTGTGCTTTGACCATGGACACCCGACTGCTCGGGCGGGTGGATTACCTGCCTACTTACGAGGCCATGCAAGCTTTCACAGTCGCTCGGACAGTCGACACCCCGAATGAACTTTGGCTGTGTGAGCACCCCCCCGTGTTCACACAGGGCCTGGCTGGTCAGGCATCACATGTGCTACAGCCTGGCCACATTCCTGTGGTGCAGACCAATCGAGGTGGTCAAGTCACTTTTCATGGCCCCGGCCAAGTCATGGCCTACCCCTTGGTCAACCTGCAGCGCGCCGGTTATTACGTCAAGGAATATGTCTACAAGCTGGAGGAATCGGTCATCCGCACCTTGGCCCACTTTGGCGTCACCGGCCACCGCCTGGCGGGCGCACCGGGCATTTACGTGCGCCTGAGCGATCCTTACAGCCATGCGGCTCTGGTCGGCCCTTACCCGGGCAGTGACCCCTTTAGGGGCCTGGGCAAGATCAGCGCTTTGGGCATCAAGGTCAGCCGCCATTGCGCTTACCATGGCCTGGCCCTGAATGTGGCCATGGATCTCCAACCCTTTGAGCGCATCAACCCCTGTGGCTACGCCGGGTTAAAAACCGTGGATCTTTTTACAATCGGGGTAGAGACCACTTGGGAAGAGGCCGCCAGGGTGCTTGCCGCAGAACTGGCCGCTCGCCTTTGAAGCCACGACGAGCCCCCAACCCCTTCACACCATCAGGCCAAAACGCCCCCTTGCAGACTGAAAGAACCCCATGAGCAACACCCCCATCGAGCGCCAAGTGGTCCGCGAAGTTCAAACCCTTGAAAACTACGACCCCATGGCCAAACAAAAAGCGGCCGCCAAGCTTTCCCGCATACCGGTCAAGGTCGAGACCGCTGAAGTGCTGAAAAAACCCGCCTGGATCCGTGTCAAAGCAGGCTCACCCACCACCCGCTTTTATGAAATCAAGGACGTGTTGCGCGCCAACAAACTCGTGACTGTGTGCGAAGAGGCCAGCTGCCCCAACATTGGCGAATGCTTTGGCAAGGGCACGGCGACCTTCATGATCATGGGCGACAAATGCACACGCCGCTGCCCGTTTTGTGACGTGGGCCATGGCCGACCCGACCCGTTGGACGTGAACGAGCCCGACAACCTGGCCAAAACCATTGCGCAGCTCAAGCTGCAATACGTGGTGATCACGAGTGTGGACCGCGACGACCTGCGCGACGGCGGTGCAGGGCACTTTGTGGACTGCATCCGCAAAACCCGTGCACTGTCGCCCCACACGCAAATCGAGGTGCTGGTGCCCGACTTTCGGGGCCGCGACGACCGGGCTTTGGAGATCCTGAAAGCCGCCCCGCCCGATGTGATGAACCACAACATGGAAACCGTGCCCCGCCTGTACAAGGAAGCTCGCCCTGGCTCGGATTACCAGTTCTCGCTGAACCTCCTCAAGAAGTTCAAGGCTTTGTTCCCCCAAGTGCCCACCAAGAGCGGCCTGATGGTGGGCTTGGGCGAAACCGACGAGGAAATTCTGGACGTCATGCGCGACATGCGGGCGCACAACATCGAGATGCTGACCATCGGACAGTACCTGGCCCCCAGCAGCAGCCACCTGCCGGTGCGCCGCTACGTGCACCCCGACACCTTCAAAATGTTTGAAGCCAAAGCCTATGAGATGGGCTTTTCGCATGCCGCCGTCGGCGCCATGGTGCGCTCGAGTTACCACGCTGATCAGCAGGCACATTCAGCTCACCAGCATCTGGCCGACAACCACGCATAAACCTTAGCCCACCACAGGCAACGAACCCACCATGACCGACAACACCGCTTACACACCGCCCAAAATCTGGACATCGAAAAAGGCCAATGGCGGGCGCTTCGCCAACATCAACCGCCCCACCGCGGGGGCCACGCACGAGCAGGAACTGCCACGCGGCAAACACCCGCTGCAGCTGTATTCGCTGGGCACGCCCAACGGCGTCAAGGTCACCGTCATGCTCGAAGAATTGCTTGCTCTGGGCCACACAGGTGCCGAATACGATGCCTGGCTGATCCGCATCAACGAAGGCCAGCAGTTCGGCAGCGGCTTTGTTGGCGTCAACCCCAACTCCAAGATTCCGGCCTTGCTGGACTGCAGTGGCACCGAGCCGGTGCGGGTGTTCGAGTCGGGGGCCATCTTGATGTACTTGGCCGAAAAATTTGATGCCTTTTTGCCGACCGACTCTGCGTGCCGGGCCGAATGCTTGTCTTGGCTGTTCTGGCAAATGGGCAGTGCCCCCTACCTGGGTGGTGGTTTTGGCCATTTCTATGCCTATGCACCAACCAAAATCGAATACGCGATTGACCGTTTTGCGATGGAGGTCAAGCGAGAAATGGACGTGCTCAACCGGCGCTTGGCTGAACACCGCTTCATCGCTGGCAACGACTACACCATTGCCGACATCGCCATCTGGCCTTGGTATGGCGCGCTGGCCAAAGGCTTGATGTACGAAGCAGGCGAGTTTTTACAGGTGCAGGACTACAAGCATGTTCAGCGCTGGGCCGACGAACTGGCAGCGCGCCCAGCTGTGCAGCGCGGGCGCATGGTCAACCGCGTGATGGGCTCGCCAGAATCGCAGCTGCACGAACGCCATGACGCCAGCGACTTCGACAACCGCACCCAAGACAAATTGAGCCAGTCCTGATCAGACCCATGGCCCTCTGGTCGCAGGGGCTCCGCGCGGCTTGCGTGCTCAACGCGGCATGAGGCTGGCGGGATCGTCAGAGGCCAGCACCTGATCGGCCCACAGGGCCAGTTTGATCGCATCGCAGCGCAACACTTGCTGCTTGACCGACAAAATTTGGGAGGGGTGCATGGAAAAACTGCGCAAGCCCAAACCCAGCAGCAAGCGGGTCATGCCCACATCGCCGGCCATCTCGCCACAC
>CAMCNQ010000249.1 GCA_945875955.1 Limnohabitans sp. Rim8
CTCGATGCGCTCTTTGTTGTCCATGGGGATCATGGTCTCGGCCGAGATGGGCAGGCCTTCACGGCGGTAGTTGTAGCGGTTGTCCAAGGTGTAGCCGCGCACACTGAGCATGTCCCAATAGGCCGGTGAGTTGTAGCTGTCGGCCACGCTGGCGTCCAGGCGCAATGCGTCTGACACCCGCTGCGCACCAATGTCTTGCAAGGTCTTTTGGTCCATGGTGACGGCGCTGAATGGTGCCTGGTTCAAGGGCACATCGCCAAACCCGCTCAGCTGTGACGGCGCGTTGCCGGTGATGGTGATTTCTGCCAGACCTTGCGGCTGGGCTTGCACCTGGGCCTGCGCCTGTGTTTGAGCCAGTGCCTGTGGCGGGTTCAGCAGCAGCAGGGCCACGGCACTGGCGATCTGGCTGCTGCGCATGACACGCCTGGCCAGTGGGTCTTTGGACAGATCGGAGACGGACGAAAAAAAAGCCATGACGTTTCCTTCAACGTGATGGCAGGTCGGCAGGCGGGGAGCGGAACAGGGCCTTTTGGACGAATCCAGGCCAGCGCTCTTTCGACAAGCTTCCCTGCGCGAGGATTACCTCAGTCAGGTTCAAAGGGTTTTTCTCAGTCGAAGACCATTCGGCCCTCAACACCCCTAGCGAATGCCCCGCAGGATTGCGGGGCGAGGTGGATTTTATGCGATGCCCAAGCGTTGTTGCAGCAAACGCGAGCTTGTTGTGTATTGCAGCAGGGTCTTTTCGTTGGGGTTCAGCCTGGCTGCAGCGCCAAATGCGGCCAAGGTGGCTTCGTGGAAGCCGCACACAATGAGTTTCTTTTTGCCGGGGTAGGTGTTGATGTCGCCCACGGCGTAGATGCCGGCCACCGAGGTGCCGAAGTCTTCGGTGTTCACCGCCAATTGCTTGCGCTCCATGGCCAAGCCCCATTGAGCCACTGGCCCAAGTTTGGGCGACAGGCCCAAACAGGTTTGCAACACGTCCAGATCAAGCCACTGCGTTTCACCCTCGGGGGTGAGCAGCTCCAGAGCTCGTATACGCCCGTCTTCGCTGCGCAGCCCGGTGGGCTGGCCTGCCACAAAGCGCATGCGGCCTTGGATGCAGGCTTGGCGCATTTGCTCGACCAAGGCGGGGGCTGCACTGAATTGGTCACGCCTGTGCAGCAAGCTGACACTGGCGGCCGCCGCTTCGCCTTGGCAGGCTTGCAAGCAGGTTTGCAAAGCCGCATCGCCATCGCCTGCCACCACCAAATGCATGCCAGTCCAGCGGGCGGGGTCGATGGTCTCGGCAAAAACTTGGGCGCCTTCAAAGGCCTCAAGGCCGCTGAGTACCATGCGTTTGGGCACGAACGCGCCCACGCCGGCGGCAATGAACAGGGTTTTGCTGTTGAAGCTTTGGCCTGCCGAGGTGGTGACTGCGAAACCATCGCCCCGTATTTGCGTGATGCGCTCAACTTGCTGGGCCAAGTGGAACTCGGGTTTGAAGGGGGCGATTTGCTGGCTCAAGCGCTCGATGAGTTCCTGCCCAGTGCACACGGGAATGCCCGGAATGTCGTAGATAGGTTTGTCCGCATAGAGTTCCGCGCATTGGCCTCCCACGTGCGGCAGCGCGTCCACCACGTGGCAATGGATGCCTTGCAGGCCCAGCTGAAACACCTGAAACAGACCCACAGGGCCCGCACCAATGACCAGCGCTTGCGTTTGATGGGTCATGGGGGTGGGGTTTTGCACAGCCAATCAAAGACCTGAGTTCAAGGCCTTCACGGGGCAGGTGGGCAGGTTTTCAGCGACTAAGGTGTGGCAATTTGCCGGTTTTGTCTTTCCAGGCATCGGCATCGGGCATGGGGATTTTGCGCTTGGTGATGCTCTTCCAGCCCGGCAACAAGGCCAGTTCGGCATTGAGTTGGGTCATGTGCTGTTGGTCGGCGGGCAGGTCTTCTTCAGCGTAAATGGCATTCACCGGGCACTCGGGAATGCAGACCGCACAGTCGATGCATTCATCGGGGTCAATGGTCAGAAAGTTCGGGCCTTCACGGAAGCAATCCACCGGGCACACGTCTACACAGTCAGTGTATTTGCACTGGATACAGGATTCGGAAACAACGTGGGTCATGATGAACTCAGAAATTAAAAAGTGCTGCGCTGTCAAAACTGCGCCAAACACTGGATTTTAAAGGAGATCGGGCCAGGCCTAGTGGCGTGTCACCCCGACCTGAACAGGGCCAATGCCCTGAATTTGAGCGCAGTCAAGGGAAAACCTTAAAGGTCTTGGCCAAAACTGCGGGAGCCTCATCGCACCAAGACGGCCCCTGCGGTTCTGTGGCTGGCGGTGTCCACCAGCACCAGGGCTCCCAAAATGCGCGACCGGGCGTAGGGCAGGGTCAGCAGCGGCTCTTGCAAGGCCAATATGACGTGGCCGATGGCGTTGGGCGGCAGTTCGGTGGCCTCTTCTTCGGCCAGGGTGTTGACGTCCAGGCGATGCACCACGCGCTGAACTTTGGCCTTGACCCAGCGGTGGCCATGCAAGGCCCAGTAAAAACGGCCCGCCACCAAAGGTTCGTCGTCCATCCAGGCCACCGTGGTGTGCAACAGGCGTTGGCCTTCGCTGGGGTGCGTGCTGGCCATCAGCCAGTCGCCGCGCGACACATCCACTTCGCGGTCCAAGACGATGCCTGCGCTGTGGCCTGCGGCCTTGTTTTGCGGCTGACGGGTGGCGCTCAGCACTTGTGCGACCACGGCGGTTTGGCCGCTGGGAAAGACCTTGACCGTCTGCCCTGGCTCTACGCTGCCTGTGGCCACACGGCCCCAGAACACACGGCGGCCTGCGGTGCTGTCGCTCAAGTGGCGTTGTCCCGCTTGGCCGCCCAAATGCTCAGCAGCACCCGCGTTGAGTGGCGCAGTTCGGGAGACCACCAGCGCGGGGGTTCCCGGCTTTTCGACCCACTGCACAGGGAAGCTGAAAGCCACATCGGTCTCAACTGGGGTAACCGGCAGGTCTTGAAGAATGTTGAGCAGGCTGGGGCCAGCGTAGCCGCACCAATCGCTTTGGCCATGGTTCTCGCTATCCACCACATTCCAGCCTTTGAGGGCCGAGATCGGCACCATGGCCGTGATCCCAATGCCAGCCTCTTTGGCGAATTTCTCCAAAGCCCCTGTGATGTTCTTGTAAGCCACAGCGGCGTGAGCCACGGCGTCCAGCTTGTTGATGGCAAACACGATGGAGGGCACGCGCAGCAAATGGACCAAAAGCGAGTGACGGCGGGTTTGTGGCAGCAGTTGCAAGTCCGGGTTGGTCCAGTCGAGCTTGATGGCATCGACCAGCACCACGGCGACGTCGGCGCTCGATGCGGCGGTGACCATGTTGCGGGTGTACTGCTCGTGGCCGGGCGCGTCGCCGATGATGAACTTGCGTGCGGAGGTCGCGAAGTAGCGGTACGCCACGTCAATCGTGATGCCTTGCTCGCGCTCGGCAGACAGGCCATCGGTCAGCAGGGCCAGGTCGGTCTCGCCCGAGCGCTGCACGCCTGCCAAGTGGTCTTGCAGCACCGCCTTGGTGTCCACCAGCAGGCGACCGATCAGCGTGCTCTTGCCGTCGTCGACCGAGCCGCAGGTGATGAACCGCAACGCCGTTTGCGTGTTGCGCTCAAGGAACTGGGCTGAAAGATGTTGTTCGTTGTGCATATGGTTTTCTCCCGTCGACTCAAAAATAACCGTCTTTTTTGCGCTTCTCCATCGAAGCCTCTGAGGTCTTGTCGTCCATGCGGGTGGCCCCGCGCTCGCTCACATCGGCGGCCAGGGTTTCGATCACGATTTGCTCCGGCGTGGCGGCCGTACTCTCCACCGGGCAGGTGCAGGTGATGTCGCCCACAGTGCGAAAGCGCACGTCGCGCACCACCACATGCTCACCGTCTTTGGCAGGCGTGAGTTCGGTCACCGGCACCAACAGCCCCCGGCGGTCCACCACTTCACGCTTGTGGGTGTAGTAGATCGAGGGCAGGGCAATCTTCTCTCGGGCAATGTACTGCCACACGTCCAACTCGGTCCAGTTGCTGATGGGGAACACCCGAAAGTGCTCGCCCGGTTGCAATCGGGTGTTGAACAATGTCCACAGCTCTGGGCGCTGGGACTTGGGCTGCCACTGGCCAAAGCCGTCGCGGTGGCTGAAGATGCGCTCTTTGGCGCGGGCTTTTTCTTCGTCACGCCGTGCGCCGCCAATCAGCGCGTCAAAGCCAAATTCTTCAATCGCTTCTAGCAAAGTCACCGACTGGTGCACGTTGCGGCTTTCGCCCGGATGCGCCAGTCGCACGCTGCCCCGTTTCATGGAGTCCTCGACGCTGCGCACGATCAGCTCAGCGCCCAGCTCAGCGGCGCGCGCGTCACGAAAGTCCGTGACTTCTTTGAAGTTGTGGCCGGTGTCGATCATCAGCAATGGGTAGGGAATGCGACCGCCACCGGCTGGGCCAGTGCTTGCGCCAAAGGCCTTCTCGGCGCACTTGAGCATGACCAACGAATCTTTGCCCCCTGAAAACAACAGGGCAGGGCGCTCGAAGGCGGCGGCCACTTCGCGCAGGATGAAGATGGTTTCTTCCTCCAACGCGTCCAGGTGTGAGTTGCTCAGGGTGTGCAACTCGGATGTTGTCATGGCGTTCATGTCGTTGTCGGGTTTGGTGTTTGTAGGAAACAGCCTGCTGGCAATGGCTGTTTGGGTGTTCGGGTGTTCGGTTTCTTGTTGGAGTCAGCCTGCTGGCCATTTGAAGGGCATTTCTGGCCGCCTTGGCTGGACTGCAAGTGCCTCCAAATTCGCTCTTGAAAGGGTCATGTCTTCACATGCAAGCCGCAT
>CAMCNQ010000250.1 GCA_945875955.1 Limnohabitans sp. Rim8
CCAGGTCTTTGAGGTCATGCCGCCATTGGGCAGTGCGCCTGATTCACGTGACCACCTGATTTTGGCGGTTGGCAATGACGGTCAATTTGCAAAATTTTGCGCTGTGGCTGGACGAACTGAATTGGCCAAGGACCCGCGTTACGCCAAGAATACCAACCGCGTTCGCCATCGAGACGAATTGGTTCCCTTGCTGGAGGCCGTCATGAAAACCCGCACCAAGGCCGACTGGCTGGCTGCGCTGGAAGCGGCCAAAGTCCCTTGCGGAGCCATCAACCACTTGGGCGAAGTTTTCGCTGACCCCCAAGTTCAAGAGAGGGGCATGGTGAGCACCTGGTCGCACCCCATCCAATCAAATTTACAGTTGGTGTCCAGCCCCATCAAAATGAACAAGACCCCGGTCCGCAAAGACCTGCCACCACCGATGCTGGGACAACACACGGCCGAGGTGTTGGCAGAAGTTCTGGGTTGGTCGGCTGAGCAATGGGGTCCATTGCGTGGCAAGGGCGTGATCTGATGCGCCATTTTTTATTGGTTCACGGTGCTTGGCACGGGGCCTGGTGCTGGCAACGCGTTCTGCCAGGCCTTTTGCAAAAGGGCCACAGGGCGCATGCCGTCACACTCACGGGGGTTGGCGAACGCGCCCACCTGCTGGCCCCCGGCATTGACTTGGAGACCCACATCCAAGATGTGACAGCGGCCATGGACGCCGAAGAACTGACCGATGTGGTGCTGGTGGTTCATTCATATGCGGGCATGTTGGGCACCGCCGTAGCCGACCGCAGGCCAGAGCGCTTGAGTCACTTGGTCTATTTGGATGCCGTTTTGCCAAAGCCGGGTGAGAGTTGGAGCAGCACCCATGCCAGCGCCACCCGCAACGCACGCTTAGAAGCGGCTCAAGCCCATCCTTTGCATGCTTTCCCCGCACCCGATCCGGCTGTGTTCGGCCTGAGCGATGCCGATCATGCATGGGTCAAACGTCGGCAAACGCCCCACCCGGCTGCCCCCTATACCCACATCTTGAATTTTGACCCCAAGCGGGTGGCGCGCGTGCCTCGAACATTCATCAACTGCACACAACCGCCGTTGGGAACCATAGACATCAGCCGTCGGCGCATGAAGGACCCGACATTTTGGGAGGGCCATTGGTTGCCCAACTCACATGTGCTCGAAATGCAAACAGGCCATGACCCCATGGTGAGCGACCCCGAAGGTCTTGTTCGCCTGTTGCTTGATCTGGTTTGATACCACTTTGTGAAGCCTAGACTGCCGCCAGTACCGGTGATTAAAACTTACTTCAGCGTACCAAACACCTTGGCCAACAAGTCGCTGCCCGCTTGCATGGGATTTTGGCGAATTTTTCTTTCCTCTTCGCCAATCATGAAATACAGACCGTCCAAAGCTTTCCCTGTGACGTGATTTTCAAGCAAGGCTTTGTCCTTGGGCATCAAGCCCATGCCGGCCAACTTTCCCCCAATGGCATTGAACTGTTCCACCACCCCCAGTTCCCCCAGCACTTGTTTGACCTGGGGCGTGAACTCTGTTGTCAAAGGGTTTCGGGTTTTGTCTGCAAAAAATTGCGTGACCGATGTATCGCCCCCTTTCAATATCGATTTGGCGTCTTGCACCGACATGCTTTGAATGGCATGGGTTAGCCATTTTTCTGACAAGGGGATGGCCTTTTCTGCTGCCCGGTTCATTTGCAAAACCAATTCATCCACCTGCCGACGCATGCCCATTTTCTTCAACAAGTCGGCCCCTTTATTCAAAGATTCTGGAAAACCGATGCGCAGCTTTTGATGGTTGAAAAAGCCGTTTTCGACACCCAGCATGCCGATGGCCGTTGCGGCCCCTTTTTCCAGTGCTTTTTTCAACCCTTGAGAGGCCTCCCCTGAACTCAAGTCGGCCAAACCCATGGCCTGCGCTGGCGCAAACACCCCCATGCCAGCGGAGATGACAAACGCATTAAAATTTCTTCTATGAACATGCATTGGAACACCTCCTGGAATCTTTTGTCGGCTGGTCGACGAGCGCTTTTTGCATTGTGCTGCTTGGCCCTGACATGGGCGCTTATGGGCTGCTCTACAAAGCGTGCGCCTGCATCTTCCTTCGTTTTGCTTGATGGCTCGACACTTTCGTCAAATCAGTTGCAAGGAAAAGTGTCATTGGTCAATTTTTGGGCCACAAGTTGCACCACTTGTGTCGCGGAAATGCCCGAATTGATTGCCACCCACAAACAATTCGCTGCCCGGGGTTATGAAACCATTGCCGTAGCCATGAGCTATGACCCCCCCAGTTACGTCGTCAATTTCTCGCAAACCCGTCAGCTGCCATTCAAAGTGGCCATAGACAACACCGGCATCGTTGCCAAGCAATGGGGGGACATACTGCTCACACCCACGACCTTCTTACTCAACAAGCGCGGGGAGATTGTCAAGCGCTTTGTGGGCACCCCAAATTTTGCGGAGTTGCACCGCCTGATTGAAAAACTCTTGATCGAAACCTAAGCCCTTCATTGCAAGGGCTTAGGCAACCGCCTTGCCTTATTTGGCGCGGTAATCGTCGTGACAGGCTTTGCAAGTGTCTGCTGCTGGGCCAAAAGCCACTTTCAATGCATCCACATTCCCTGCTTTGGCCGCTTGGCTCAACTTGCCAACGGCCGTTTGCATGTTGTCTGAAGCTTGTTTGAACTTGGCTGCATCTTTCCAAATTTCTGGCCTGGCTTTGGTCTCGCCTTTGTCAGTGCCCTCGCCAAAAGCCGCCCATGGCAACTTGGCCAACGTGACCACATTTTCTGCGTTTTCACTGGCCGCTTTTGCATCGTAAGGCAGTCTTCCGTTGGCCATGGCTCCAAGACGTCCAAAATGCGTCGACATGACGGTGAACGTGGCTTTGCGGTACTTGATGGCATCTTCGGGTTTGGCAAACTGGGCCTGTGCAGGCAAGGTCATGCTTAAAGCCACAACGGCAGTGAGCATGCTTAAAATGGTCTTCATGTTCGGCTCCTAAAGTTGAAATGGTTATTGATTCATTTTTCGCATTGCCAGTTTCGCATATTTTTTGCCCTTCGTTTTTTTGAAAGTGCTTATGCATACCATTCGCATTTGGGATTTACCCACCCGTCTTTTCCATTGGGCATTGGCTGCGTGTTTTTTGGGCTTGGTGGTGACCGGCAACATCGGGGGGAGTGCCATGGTTTGGCATTTCCGATTTGGCTACAGCATGCTGTGTCTTTTGCTTTTTCGTTTGGTTTGGGGCTTTCTCGGCGGTTTTTGGTCACGCTGGTCACAGTTGCCCATTCACCCCAAGCGCGTTTTGTCTTATGTCTTTGCGCCCACGGCTCAATCGCCCTATGCGGGTCACAACCCTTTGGGCTCTTTGTCCATCATCGCCTTCATGTTCGCACTGAGCTTGCAGGTGGCTACGGGCTTGGTCAGCGACGATGAAATCTCCAATACGGGCCCTTTTTCCGCTTTTGTTTCCAATGCGCTTGTCAGTTGGGCCACCAGTTGGCACCAAACCAATGGCAAATTTATATTACTGACTTTGCTAGGCTTGCATTTGCTGGCTTTGCTTTGGTACCGTTGGAAAAAGAACGAACGCTTGGTTTCGGCCATGCTTCATGGCAACAAGAATTTGCCTGAAGCGCATCCACACTCGGTGGACAACGTCAAGACCAGTACCTTGGCTTTGGTGGTTTTTTTGTTGGCCATTGGTGCCGTGGTATTGGCTTTGTCATTTGGGGGCTGAGGTTTTTACCCATATGAATCTTTTGAACTGCCGCTAAACTGACTTTTTTGAGCCTTGTTCAAGCCTGTTTTGCAAACCCCCTCTGTTCAAATTCACCCCCCTGCCAGTGATGTTGATTGGGTGCATGCGCGTGTCATTTTTCAAGAATATGCCGACAGCCTGGGTGTTGATTTGTGCTTTCAGGGTTTTGAGACAGAGTTGGCCAATCTGCATGCCGAATATGCCTCTCCACGTGGCGCCCTCTTGCTGGCATGGGTGGATGGGGTTCTGGCCGGCTGCTGTGCCTTGCGGCCTTTGGATTCGTCTGATCATGCCAATGCCGCCGAAATGAAGCGCCTGTATGTGCGTTCTGCTTTTCGTGGAATGGGTTTGGGCCGTTCGCTGACGGAGGCCATTTTGGACATTGCGCGCATGGGCGCTTACGGCTGTGTATTGCTTGACACCTTGGATGACATGGAGTCGGCTCGGGGTTTGTATGAAGACCTCGGCTTTGTGGAGATACCTCCCTATTATCACACCCCTATTTCAGGTGCTCATTACCTGAAAGTCGACCTGCGTTGATGAGCGACAAAAAAGGGGCAAAAGCCCCTTTTTTGTTTTGTGCTTGAGGTTTTAGACTTTAGCTTTTGGCTTGCGCCAGCAAGGTGGCGGCGTCACTGACTTCGAACTGGCCAGGGCCTTCTATGTTCAAGGTCACCACTTTGCCGTCCTTGACCAGCATGGAATAACGGTTGCTGCGAACCCCCATGCCGCGTGATGTCAAATCTAAGATCAAACCTGTTGCTTTGCTGAAATCGGCACTGCCATCGCCCAGCATGCGCACTTTGGAGCCTGTTTTTTGTTCACGTGCCCATGCGCCCATAACAAATGCATCGTTGACACTGACACACCAAATTTCATCAACACCAGCGGCCTTGAGGGCATCGAAATTTTCGACATAGCCAGGAACATGTTTGGCAGAACATGTGGGCGTGAATGCGCCGGGCAATGCAAACAGCGCAATGGTTTTACCCGCACTGGCTTTGGCAACGTCAACGGGATTTGGGCCAATGCTGCAGCCATTGCCTTCGA
>CAMCNQ010000251.1 GCA_945875955.1 Limnohabitans sp. Rim8
TGGAAGTCGACGTGGCCCGCAAACGCATCAGCTTGACCATGAAGCTCGATGCTGCGCCCGCCAGGCAAGGACAAGATGGGAGAGGCCCCCGCGACAACAAGTTTGAAGGGGCAGGGCGGGACAACCGCCAGCGCGGCGGCGGTGGCTACACCTCGCCCCCCGCAGCCGCAGGCACAGCCGGTTCGGGCTCGGCCATGGCCAGCGCCTTTGCCAAACTGCAGGGCTTGAAGAAATAAGCGCCTTCACAAGACATTGATCACGCTTTGTCATCTTTTGCGATGCATAATTGCACCTTATTTGATGTTTGGAGCCTGTGATGCGAACCACCGTGACCATTGACGACCAGCTCTACCAAAGGGCTTTGGAAGTGGCCGACCCGTCCATGGACAAGGCCGATTTGTTCCGCGAAGCCATCAAGGCCTTTGTCCGCACGCAAGCGGCCAAACGACTGGCCGCACTGGGCGGCACCCAAGACGATATGCCAGACATTCCCCGAGGTGTGCAGGACTTGCCCGCATGACACCTGTTTTGGTGGACACCTCGGTTTGGGTGGACCATTTCAGACGGGGCAATGAGGCCTTGGTGCAGCTGCTGGCGCAGGACAGTGTGTTGATCCATCCCTGCATTCTGGGCGAAATCGCTTGCGGCACGCCGCCTAGGCGAGCTCAAACCTTGGCCGATCTGGCATCGCTGCAGGCTGCCCAACAAGCCAGCTTGCCGGAGATGCTGGACTTCATAGAGCGCGAGCAGCTTTTTGGGCGCGGTTGCGGCTGGGTTGACTTGCAACTGTTGGCCGCTACCTGCTTGAGCGAAGGGGCCGTGCTGTGGTCACTTGACCAGCGTCTGCAAGCCCTGGCTGAGCGCTTGGGCCGCGCCTACCGCAGCCCCGTTCACTGAACACCACGGTGAGTCACTGATTCCAGCATGCAAGCCCTGCACATCCACGCCGGCCCCAAGGCCCTGGCCCATATCCGCGAACATGGCCTGCGGCCCGAGCACATCGGCGTCATTCCGGGCGCAGCAGGTGGCCCCAAGGGCCTGATCCTGGGGCCGCTCGATCGCTTCATTTTTGGCGAGTGGCTGGCCCAAAGCCAGCAGCCCGTCGACCTGGTGGGCGCATCGATTGGCGCGTGGCGCATGGCCACCGCCTGCCTGAATGAGCCGGTGGCCGCGTTTGAGCGGCTGGAGCACGACTACATCCACCAACACTACGAACCTCTGCCCGGCCAAAAACGCGTGAGCGCCCAGCAAGTCAGCGACGCCTTTGGGCAAAGCCTTCAAGCGTTTTACGGCGGGCGCATCGAAGAGGTGCTCAGCCACCCGCGTTACCGGCTGCACATCCTCACCTCGCACGGGCAGCATGTGCTGGGCCGCGAGCACACGCTGGCCACACCCTTGGGTTACGCCGGCGCTTACATAAGCAACGCCTTGCACCGCCGGGCCTTGGGCGGCTGGCTGGAGCGGGTGGTGTTTTCAGGCCAGGGCGCTGCTTTGCCTTTTGATGCGCAAGACTTTCGCACCCGCGCTGTGGGTCTGACCGAAGGCAACTTCATGCCCGCGCTGCAAGCGAGTTGTTCCATCCCGTTTGCCCTCAAAGCCGTGCACGACATCCCCGGCGCACCCAAAGGCGCGTATTGGGACGGCGGCATCATCGACTACCACCTGCACCTGAACTGGACAGCGCCGACGCAGGGAACGGATCGCGCCATCGTGCTCTACCCGCACTTCCAGCAAAACGTGGTGCCCGGCTGGTTCGACAAAGCCCTGCCATGGCGGCACGCGGCCAGTGCTTTTTTAGACAACACCCTTGTGCTGGCCCCCCATCCCGAATGGGTCAAAACCTTGCCCAACGCCAAACTGCCCGACCGCAAAGACTTCATGACCTTTGGCCTCGATTTCACAGGACGAGCCAAGGCCTGGACAGCGGCGGCCCGTGCCAGCCAGCAGTTGGCCGATGAGTTCCAGAACTGGGTGCAAAATCCTGAATTGTCCGTGGTTCAAGCCTTATAAGGAGCCTTCATGTCTGCAGCGTTTGTGGTCGGTCAAATGACGGTCAAAAATCCAGAGAAATGGGTCGAATATCGGGCGCAGGTGTTGGCCACTTTGCGGCCTTTTGGCGGTGAGCTTGTGTTTCGTGGTGAGCAGGTGCAGGCGTTTTCAGGGGTTTGTCCTCACCCTGACATCGTAGTGATCCGTTTCGCAGCTGTGGCCGATGCCCAGGCTTGGCATGGCTCGGCAGCTTACCAAGCCTTGATCCCTTTGCGCCAAGAGGCTGCCGACGTGGTTTTGATGACTTACGGCACATGACTGTTTTGGCAGCAAGGATAATCAGACCCATGCAAGCCGAACCTCGTTTTCTCACATCCGCCCTTTACAAATTTGTCGACCTGCCCGATTTCGCTGACCTGCAAGTGCCCTTGCAAGCCTGTTGCGAGGCCAACGATGTGAAAGGAACGCTGCTGTTAGCGCAAGAGGGCATCAACGGCACCATCGCTGGTCCAGAAGCAGGCGTTCGCGCCGTGCTGGCATTTTTGCGCGCCGATCCGCGTTTGGCCAACTTGCCGCACAAAGAGTCCTGGAGCCCCAAGCCGCCGTTCACCCGCATGAAGGTCAAGCTTAAAAAAGAGATCGTGACTTTGCGTGTGCCCGAGTTGGACCCGAACAAGACCGTGGGCCAGTACGTCAAACCGGCCGATTGGAACGCTTTGCTGGCCGACCCAGACGTGGTGGTCATCGACACCCGCAACGACTACGAGGTGGCGATTGGCACTTTCAAGGGCGCGGTCAACCCGAACATCAAAAACTTTGTGCAGCTGCCCGCTTGGCTGGACACGCAAGAAAACCTCAAAACCGATGCGGTCAAGAAACCCAAGGTGGCGATGTTTTGCACTGGCGGTATTCGGTGCGAAAAGTCCACCGCGCTCATGAAAATGCGCGGCTTTGAAGAGGTCTACCACCTGGAAGGCGGCATCCTCAAATACCTGGAAGAAATCCCGCCCGAGCAAAGCATCTGGGAAGGTGACTGCTTTGTGTTCGATGAACGCGTGAGCGTGGGTCACGGGCTGGGTTTGGGTCACCATGACCTGTGCCGCTCTTGCCGCTGGCCGCTGAGCGCCGAGGACAAAAAGTCGCCACATTACGTTTTGGGTGTGAGCTGCGCCTATTGCCACGACCAGCGCACGCCCGAGCAAAAAGAAAAGTTGGCGGAACGCCAACGCCAAGTCGAGCTGGCCGAGGCCCGAGGTGAGTTGCATGTGGGCGCCAAAATGCCCGCGCACCAAGCCCCCTGAGCCGCTGAAGCTGTGGATGGACATGAGCGACTTCATCCCTTTTTTGAAAGAGCTGCTGCAAGGGCTGGGGCCGGTGACGTCTCGCCGCATGTTTGGCGGCCATGGCCTTTACTGCGAAGGCCTGATGTTTGCCATCGTGATGGACAACCGGCTTTACCTGAAAACCGACGAGACCAACCGCCCCGATTTTCAAGCCCTGGGTTTGAGTCCCTTTACCTACCCGATGAAGGGCAAAACAGTGGCCCTTTCTTATTGGGCCGCGCCCGATTCGGTTTTTGACCAACCCGCCGAGGCTGTGCGTTGGGCATCTTGCGCCTTAGAAGCGGCTTTGCAAGGGCATTTGGCCAAAGCCCAGGCCATGCAAAAAACGCGATCCCGAAAGAAAAGCACTTAGGTCCAAACGCGCAATGGCTGAGCCTATGCCCTCAAAGCCGCAGCGGTGTCTGGCGGTGATGACCTGTTCATGGGTGAATTGAATGCCCCGCTGAATCCCGATGGGAAACAAACCTGGTTGAAGGCATGTCAATGCATCGATCAGTAAGCGCTGGGGTTCCTTGTGGGAGCGGTCTCTGACCGCGAAGGGTATGCCATCAAACCGCAGCCGCTTTCGGGCCACGTAGTGAACAAGGCCTCGGTGCGGCGGCGTTGAGAACTTTTCTTAACGCACAGTTCATCTCTTGTGCCAAAATTTTGCGCAGGGAGGGAGACCATGGCATCACAAGCTCAGACCCACAGGCTGCGCTCAGGGCGGCATTCTCAGTCAGGCCAAATTTACATGTTGACCACCGTGACAAAAAACAGAGCGACTGTGTTTGATGATTTCACCAGCGCCCGAAAATTGATTGGCGTCTTGCGCGATCAGCAAAGAATGCAACAGGCCATGACACTGGCTTTTGTTGTGATGCCCGATCACCTGCACTGGCTGATGGCGCTGGGTGACAAAGTGCCTCTGTCGGTTTGCATGCGCAACGTCAAAACGCTGAGCGCTTTACGCGTTGGCAGGCCGATTTGGCAAGCGGGCTTCCATGACCATGCGGTACGGCGAGAGGAGGACTTGCCATCTTTGGCCCGGTATGTTGTGTCCAACCCCGTCAGGGCAGGGTTGGTGGTCAAAACGGGTCAATACGCCCATTGGGATGCCGTTTGGGTGTGAGGCATCGCGGTCGGAGACCGCTCCCACAGAGGTTGAGGATTCGCGGTCGGAGACTGCTCCTACAGAGGTTGATGATTCGCGGTCGGAGACCGCTCCTACAGAGGTTGATGTTTCGCGGTCGGAGACCGCTGCCACGGAGGTCGATGTTTCGCGGTCGGAGACCGCTTCTACAGAGGTGGGTGCTTCGTGGTCGCAGGGTTTTCTTTCCGAGGTGACGAAGGGGGGATGACGAATACCGCTTATGTAGCTGGCATGTTGGGTGGGAGCGGTCTCTGACCGCGATCAGTCAATTGAAACCTGCTCACAGGCTGGTCAACAGCATCTCGCGGTATTCCTCGGCAGTCGCGATGCGGGGGTTTGTTTTGTG
>CAMCNQ010000252.1 GCA_945875955.1 Limnohabitans sp. Rim8
GTGGGGTACGAGGTGTAGCGTGGCCCGGGCACATCGAAACGTGTCAATAATTCGGGCGAGATGACAGACATTCATGAGCCTCTTAATCAGTACGGGTGTATTTGGCATGTGACTTTGCCTGCTCGTACTCGCTTAAGTATTGACTCACATCAAAGGATGTACTTGTAAAGCGTGATTTTCATCAAGGATCGGGTATACCCTCGAAATTAGCAGTTTTTTCGGTTTAAGCTCAAGACTTGATCCAAGGCAAATCCATTGCTCAACCATGAGATAACCCATGAATCCCCAAACCATCAAAGTTGCCTGCTCCAATTGCAACCTTCGCGAACTGTGCATGCCGGTGGGCCTGAGCGACCATGATTTGAACCGACTAGACGACTTGGTGGCTGTGCGCCGCAAAGTCAAGCGTGGTGAGACTTTGTTCACCAATGGTGAGAAGTTCACTTCGCTTTATGCCATTCGCACAGGCTTTTTTAAAACCTGCTTGGCGACTGAGGATGGGCGCGACCAGGTCACCGGGTTTCAAATGGCGGGTGAAGTCATCGGCTTGGACGGCATCGTGAACGACCAACACAGCTGCGATGCGGTGGCGCTGGAAGACGCAGAAGTTTGCGTCATGCCATTTGACCGGATTGAAGAAATTTCTCGTGAGGTGATGGCCTTGCAGCACCATGTGCACAAAATCATGAGTCGCGAAATTGTGCGCGAACATGGTGTGATGCTGCTGTTGGGCAGCATGCGGGCTGAAGAGCGATTGGCCGCATTTTTATTGAACTTGGTGCAACGGCTTCATGCCCGTGGGTTCTCTCAATCCGAGTTGGTTTTACGCATGACCCGCGAAGAAATTGGCAGCTACCTGGGTTTGAAGCTGGAAACCGTGAGCCGGACGTTTTCCAAGTTTGTGGAAGATGGCACTGTGGAAGTCAAGCAACGCCATGTGCGGATTCTGGACACTGAAGGCTTGCAGCGATTGGTCAACAACCCCAACAACCATTGCCACTGATCGCCCGCAAGCGGCCCCGTTTTGCATGGCTCGGGTCACCGCTTGACGCGTATCCCCAGAGGATCAGTTGAAGCCGCCATCACCGCGTGCAGATTCATGGGTCCTCTCAGCGCTTGGCACCGGGCAATGGTTGACCTCAAAAGCAGACATGGACAACAAGGTGGTCAAACCACTGGAAACCATGGTCAAAGCCCAAAACGCAAAAAAAGCCACGGTGTAAACGCCCTGTCGCGACAAGGCCAAGGGATTTCCGAACCACTGCAAGTCCTGCGGATCGACCAAGCCGAACACCAGCATTTCCAAAAGACCAGCTACCAAAAATGCCGGCCAGGTGATCCACATGATTCTTTTTGCCAACATGTTGGTCTCCATCCCTGAACTCAGGGTTTGCCTCGGGGCGCAGTGTCAGGCAAAGTGCCTGTGGCTGCGTGATTTCGGGCTTGAATCGCCGGGGCCAAGGTGGTCAATGCTTGCTCGGTGTGAGCGTTGGCTTCAGCGTTGCTCTTGGTCAACACCGGGTCCTGGCCATGCGCAGCCAAATAAAAAGTGATGAAAGAAGCCACCACCACGGTCAAGGGACCAGAAATCACCAACCAAACATGGCCATAGAACCACCAAGGGCGCTGGGACAAACCGGAATCGTGGGGGTGTGACATGCTCAGACTTTCACAAAATGATCAACGCGGAACCAGGAAGACCGATTTTTCCTGAAGCTCTGAGAGGACATGACCGTCCTCTTTCACCATTGCAATATGGAAAACAATGGGGTGCGAGCCCGCCGGCATCGCATCGTATGGCAACTGCAAACGAACAGAGACCCAGCTTGACTCGGTTGGCGCCACGCGAACTTGGCTGTCCGTGACCCAGGCCAAGTCATCCAGGCCTTGCGCGCTCAACTGAAAATCAAGTGCCGTTTCTGCGGCATTCATGATTTGGAGGCGATAAACGTTCTCAATTTTGCCGCCCGCCACGATCCGGGCCAAGGCCGATCGGTCGCGGACCACATCCACTTTGTAGGGTTTGCGCAAGCCCAAGCTGGTCAACAAAGCCGCCACCACCAACAGCAAGATACCGATGTACAAGATCACGCGGAGTCGGAAAACATGGCGCAAGGTCTGTTCTTTGGACCAACCGTTTTTCATCGCGTGCTCAGTCGAGTACTTCACCAAGCCTCTTGCATAGCCGACTTTGTCCATCACGCTGTCGCACACATCTGCACAGGCGCCGCAGCCGATGCATTCGTATTGAAGCCCGTTTCGGATATCGATGCCTGTGGGGCAAACCTGGACGCACAAGCTGCAATCCACACACGAGCCCAAAGCCAAGGCGGCCGGTTCGGCTTTTTTGGAGCGCGCTCCACGGGGTTCACCACGTTGTGCATCGTAAGTGACGATCAAGGTGTCTTTGTCGAACATGGCGCTTTGAAAGCGCGCATAGGGGCACATGTATTTGCAAACCTGCTCACGCATGAAACCCGCGTTGCCGTAAGTGGCCAATGCGTAGAAGAAGACCCAAAACACTTCCCATGAGCCCATGTTGCCCAAGAAAAATTCCAAGCCCAAATCTTTGATCGGTGTGAAATAGCCGACAAATGTAAAGCCCGTCCACATGGCGATCGACAGCCAGACGATGTGCTTGTACCATTTTTTGAACAATTTCTCGGTCGACATGTTGGCGTCATCGAGTCGAATGCGTGCTGAACGATCGCCTTCGACCTTGCGCTCGACCCACATGAAAATTTCGCTGTAAACAGTTTGAGGGCAGGCATAACCGCACCACAGACGCCCCGCGACAGCCGTGAACAAGAAAAGAGAAAACGCTGCAATCACCAAGATCGCCGTCAGGTAAATGAAGTCCTGGGGATAAAGAACCAAACCAAAAATATAGAAGCGGCGCGCACCCAGATCGAACAACACCGCCTGGCGTTGCCCCCACTCCAACCAAGGCAGGCCGTAAAACACCAGCTGCGTGATGACCACCATGGTCCATCGCCACCGAGCAAAGATGCCTTGCACCGTGCGCGGATAGAGTTTGGGTGTCGCTGCATACAGCGACACCATCTGCACCACATCTTCGGTAGGCGATGCACCATCCACCGGGACGATCGGAACGATCGGAACGATTTTGCGAGGATGTTGATCTCTGGGTTCCAAAACTTCAACCTTCAAAAAATCAGGAATCCAGAGAGGGAAAGCGGGTTCAGTGGCATGGCAGAGGACCGTCCTTATTGGCCAGCAGACGGTGCCTTGTTGGACAAGCCCCAAACATAAGCCGCCAACACGTGAATTTGACCTTCGGTCAACTTGCCCGCTTGGGCGGGCATGAGGTTGACTTTGCCGTTGTTGATCATGTTGACAATGGCGTTTTCACCCCAGCCATGCAGCCAAATGTCGTCCGTCAGGTTGGGCGCACCCAGGGCTTGGTTGCCCTTGCCGTCCATGCCATGGCAGGCAGCGCAAACGCCAAACTTCGATTTACCCAAAGAAGCGCGCAACGAATCGTGGGGGCTGCCCGACAAGCTGAGCACATAGTGGGCGACATTGCGCACGTCCTCTGGCGCTCCTACAGCGGCGGCCATGGGCGGCATGTTGCCGTTGCGTCCCTGTTTCAAGGTTTCCTGGATCTTCTCGTGCGAGCCGCCATACAACCAGTCTGAATCGGCAAGATTGGGGAAACCCTTGCTGCCACGGGCGTCAGAGCCATGGCATTGGGCGCAATTGTTCATGAACAGGCGGTCACCGATGGCCATGGCCTGGGGGTCTTTGGAGACATCTTCGGGCTTCATGCCGGTGAACTTGGCGTACAAGGCGGCCACTTCGGCGTCGGCTTTCGCCATTTCAGCACTGTATTGGCTGGCAGAGGTCCAGCCAAATTGACCTGCCCAATGGCCAACCCCTGGGTACATGGCCAAATACACCAAGGCGAACACAATCGTGATGATGAACAAGCCCACCCACCAACGAGGCAGGGGGTTGTTCATTTCACGCAAGTCACCATCCCAAACATGGCCCGTGGTGTTGTCATGGGCGGTCATCGCCTTGGCTTTGCCGCTGAACCACAGCAGGATCAGACAGGCCAAGATGCTGACGAGCGTGAGACCAGCGACATACAAATGCCAGAAATTGCTGATGAAGTCACTCATTTCGATTCCTTTGTTTTTTGGGGTTGAGGACGGCTCAGTCTTCTTGGCGAAACGGCAATTGGGCTGCCTCATCGAAGTCGGATTGGTTGCTCTGCGACATGGCCCACCACACAATGGCCAGAAAAATGGCGAATGTGAGTACCGTCACAACGGAGCGCAGGAGATTGATGTCCATGACTGGGTCCTTTGTTTATTGGCGGTGAATGCCCATGCCTTGCAAGTAGGCAATGACGGCGTCCATTTCGGTTTTGCCATGGACGTCTTCGGTCGCTTTGGCGATTTCTTCATCGCTGTAAGGGGCACCCAAGGTGCGAAGGCCCTTCATATGCGTTGGCAAACTGGCCCCGTCGACGGTGTTCTTTTGCAACCAAGCGTAAGCGGGCATGTTGGACTCTGGCACCACGTCACGGGGGTTGTTCAGGTGGATGCGGTGCCATTCATCGCTGTAGCGGCCACCTACGCGAGCCAAGTCTGGACCTGTGCGCTTGGAGCCCCACTGGAAGGGGTGGTCATACACGAATTCACCCGCCACAGAGTAAGCACCGTAACGCAGGGTTTCCGCGCGGAAAGGACGGATCATCTGTGAGTGGCAGTTGTAGCAACCTTCGCGGATGTACACATCACGCCCTGCCACTTGCAAAGCCGTGTAAGGCTTGAGG
>CAMCNQ010000253.1 GCA_945875955.1 Limnohabitans sp. Rim8
CCTTGGTGGACAGCCAAGGCCAGTCCTGCGAGGTGGACGCGATTGTTTTTGCCACGGGTTTTGAAGTGGCCAATCCCCCCATGGCCCAGCGCATTGTGGGCAAAAGCGGCACCAGCCTGGCCGCGCAGTGGCAGGGCTCGCCCAAGGCCTACTTGGGCACCATGGCACACGACTGCCCCAATCTGTTTTTGACCTTTGGCCCCAATTTGTATTCGTTCACCTCGGCCTTTGTCACCCTTGAGGCCCAGCTGCGTTTCATCGTCTCGGCCATCAAAACCGCGCGCAAGGACAAGCTGGTCAGCATCGCGGTGCATCCACAGCGCTTGGCGCAGTTCAACCAAGCGCTGCAAACATCTCTTCAAACCACCGTGTGGAACAGCGGTTGCAGCAGCTATTTCCTTGACAAAAATGGCCGCAACAGCTCCAACTGGCCCTGGACCACTTTTCGCATGCGACGCCAACTGAGCCGTTTTGTGCCTGCTGATTTTGTGCTGGAGCGTGCCCCATGAGCTGGCAAAACTTTGTTTTCAGCCTGATTCTTAAAAGCAGCCAGCGCCAACTCATGCGGCTCAGTGCCCAGCACCGCCTGCTGCGCAGCCGCAAGTGGATGGCCGTCAACCGCTCCAAGCCAGACCCCGCCGTGCAAGTGCGCACCGAGGTGATCGCCGGTGTGCCCGTTGAATGGGTGGTGCCGCAAGCGCTGGCCACGCAAAACAAGCCGGTGATCTGCGTTTATTTGCATGGCGGCGCCTTTGTCGCGGGCGGGCCCAACAGCCACCGCGACATGGCGTCTTATTTGGCGAAAAAAGCCGGTGTGTGGATGCTCATGGTGGATTACCGCTTGGCCCCGGAACACCCGTTTCCCGCAGCGCTTGAAGACGCCTCGGTGCTTTACCTGGAGCTTTTGGAGCGTGGCATTGAGGCCAACCAGCTGGTGATGGGCGGCGACAGTGCCGGGGGCAACCTGGCCCTGTCCACCTTGCAGTTCCTCAGAGACAGCGATGTGCCTTTGCCTGCGGCCATGTTTTATTTTTCGCCCTGGCTGGACCTGCGCAACAACAGCCCCAGCCACCAGCGCAATGCGGCCAACGATGCCATGCTCAACACCCCCTTGCTGGATGAAGCGGCGCAACGCTACGCCCCCGACATGCTGCGCGGCGATGCCAAAGTCTCGCCCCTGTTGGGTGGCATGTCGGGGCTGCCGCCGTGTTTGATCGTGGCCAGTGCCCGCGAAGTGCTGCAAGACGATGCCCTGTTTTTGCGCGACAAGCTCCAAACCAGTGGGGTTGCCGTGCTTTACCAAGAATCGGCCAAAGCGCCGCATGCCTTTCCCGTCTTGGCGCGTTGGCTGCCCGAAGCGCGTGCAGCGCTGGACGGCACGGCGCAGTTCATCCTCCAGCATGTCGGAGCTTTGGCGCCAGCGCGCCCGGCAAAGGTGGGTGCAAAGTCGCAGGCGCAGGCGCAGGCAAAGGCGCAGACAAGGGCGCAGGCCGACGCCACTTCGACCGCGCATGGCGCGGCCAGTCGGCCTGCGGGCAAAGCCAGTGGGGACCAGCGGCCATGATGGGCGCATGGTGGATATGGGGGGCGGCACTGGCGCTGTATGCCGTTTTTGTGCTGTGGTACCACAATTGGCGCGGGCCGTTGACCCCTACCGAAATCGAGGCGTTCCTGGCCCAGACGGCCCAACTCCAAATCTCTGGAAACACCGACCGTGCGGTGCTGCGTGCATTTCTTGAAGCGGATGACGGACGCGATTTTCTGATGAGCAACTTGGTGCGGGTTCATCCGGGGGAGGTGGTGCACCCGGTCACCGGCTTGCCGGTCAGTGGACAGGCCTTGTTTCAACAATACGGCGTGCATTTTGTGAAGCTCTTGCTCAAGCACGGTGGCCACCCCATGATGGCCCTGCGCAAAGTGGGCGGCTATGTCGATGCATGGCAGACCCCGGCTGACCCGGGTTGGCACCTGGTCGGCCTGATGCGTTACCGCAGCCGGCGCGACATGATGGCCTTGGCCACAGACCCCGCCATGCGCGAGATGCACATCCTCAAAAGTGTCAGCACCGCCCAGACCTTCTCGTTTCCCAGCCAGCCGCTGCTGTCCCTGGCCCTGCTGCCCCGTGTGGCGGTGGCCTTGGTTTTGGCCCTGCTGGCGGCTTTGCTGCATTTGACCGTTCTGTTGTCGGCTTGAATCCTTGGCTGAAATGATGCGCCAATGGATCTGTTTTTCAGCCCTGTTGCCAGTGCATGTGGCTTGGGAACGGCTGGCCTTTCCACCTTGCAGGAGCACCGAAAATCATGGCGCGTGACACCCACCTTCTTTACGGCTGGCATTTGTCGTACTTCACCGGCAAGGCCCTGTGCTATTTGCGTTACAAGCAGACTGTGTTTGTGCATAAACCGGTCGACATGCTCACCTTGATGTGGCGCATCAAAAACAAAACCGGTGCGGCCGTGATGCCGGTCTTGCGCACCCCACAAGGCGAGTGGATACACGACAGCAGTCGCATCATTGACCACATCGAAGCACAGACGACAGGACCGTCGGTGCACCCGGCCACTCCGGTGCAGCGCTTTGCCTCTTTTTTGATGGAGGCCTGGGGCGACGAGTGGTGGGTGCCCATGGCCATGCACACGCGCTGGACCTATCCGGAAAACTACGCCTTGTTTGAGCGTGAAGCCGGTGACGCGCTCTTGCCCTGGCTGCCTGGCTTTGCCAAGAAAACCGCGGTCAAGGTAGTGGCCAAGAAATTGCGCGGCATGCTGCATTTGGTGGGTGTCCGGCCTTCGCAGCTGGGCGTGATGGATGCCTGGATGGACCAGATGCTGGATCTGTTGGACCGGCATTTCGCCGAGCACCGTTTCTTGTTTGGCCAGCGCCCCATGTTGGGTGATTTTGGTTTGGTGGGGGCCATGTACGGCCATTTGGGGCGTGACCCCTGGCCCGCGCGCGAGCTGGTGGCAATGCGGCCGCATTTGCGCGCCTGGATACAGCGCATGGCGGCGCCCGAGCACGCGCAAATGCCCGCTGGCACGCAAGGCCTGTTGCCCAATGACGAGATCGCGCCCACGCTGGAGCCGGTTTTTCAGGCCATTGCCCGAGAATTTCTGCCCCTGCTGGAGGGCATCTTGGCGCAGGTGCAGGAGCAGCGCGTTGGCTGGCCTGATGGCAAGCCCTTGCCCAGGCGGCTGGCCGATGTCGAGGTGCCCATGGGCCGAGGGCGTTTCAGCCGCGCCGCTTTGCCCTACAGCCTGTGGATGGCGCAGCGCACGCTGGACGCATTTGCGCGCATGAACCCGCTGGAGCAAGCCCAGGTCAGGCAGTGGCTGGGCACGCTGGGGGGCGAACGCCTGCTGGATCTGGACTTGCCGCGCCTGAGCATGCACGGCGTGCGCGTGGCTTTGGACAGCCAGGCCGCGGCCCAGACCACCGCGTCGGCCCCGCCGCATGCGGGGCCATGAGGCTTGGGACTGCCCATAGCCAAACCCGGCGGCATAATGCAAAGCATGCGAGACCATCCAGAAGAAGGCCCAGACCCCAGCGAGGCCACTGAGTCTGCCAGTCAGGCGCGAGGCTTGGCGGGGGAGCGGCCCCAACTCGATGGCCGTCTCAAGCGCAGCGTGGTGACCCGCAACAAGATTGTCGAAACCCTGACCACCTTGATTTTGGAGGGCCACACCTCTCCGACAGCCGAGCAAGTGGCGCTGCGTGCCCAAGTGGGTTTGCGCACGGTGTTTCGCCATTTCGACAACATGGATGCGCTGTACCGCGAAATCAGTTTCGATGTGGACGCGCAAATTCAACCGCTGTTGCAAGCGCGCCTGGATGCCCCGACCTGGCAGGCGCGGGTGCTGCAAAGCATTGCCGTGCGCAGCGAAATCTACGACCGAACCGCCGCCATGCACGTGGCCGCCCAGGTGCATCGCCACGAATCGGTTTACCTCGCGCAAAACCTGATGGAGTCGGCCCGGCTGCAGCGCGACCTGTTGCAACGCCTGCTGCCCCCCGATGTGGCCCGAAATGCCCCCTTGCTCGACGCCTTGGACCTGGTCCTGAGTTTTGAGTCCTGGATCCGCTTGCGGCGTGAACAGGGCCTGGCCGCCAGCCAAGCCACGGCGGTCATGCAGCTGACGGTCAAGGCCTTGTTGGCTGATCTGACTGATCTGGCTGCGCCATAGGCGCTGGGCTAGCGCCCATGAAGTTGACAATCGCCTGCGCCACTTCAACGCCTCGGTCTTCTTGCAAAAAATGACCAGCCCCGCGCGTGATGCTGTGCGGCTGGGCTTTTGCCCCCGGCACCTGTTCGTGCCAGATGCGCCAGCCGCCGCGTGTGACCGGGTCGCGGTTGCTGAACAGGGTGAGGAATGGTTTTTCCCAGCGTTTGAAGACTTCCCAGGCCGCTTCGTTGCGCCCGCGCTCCACGTCTGAGGGGGTGGTGGGCACCAAGCTGGGAAAGCGTCTGGCGCCCACGCGGTAGCGGCGGCTGGGAAAGGGCGCGTTGTAGGCGGCGACTTCGGCCGGGCTCAGGCCCTCGGCGCAACCGGTTTTGACGATGCGCCCAATTGGAAACCAGGGGCTGTATTGGGCAAAGGCCCGCCAGACTTTGAAGGCCCTCGGCACGGGCGTGGTGCCGGTGGGCAAACCGCCGTTGGCCAGCACAATGCGGTCAAAGCGCTGTGGCGACTCAGCGGCCATGCGCAGGCCGATCAAAGACCCCCAGTCCTGGCAAAACAGCGTCATGTGTTGCAAGTCCTTGGCCT
>CAMCNQ010000254.1 GCA_945875955.1 Limnohabitans sp. Rim8
GACCCACAGCAAAACGGCTCCCGAGAGGGAGCCGTTTGTTCAGGCATCGGGCCGTGTCCGGCCCCTGTGCTTTCAGGCCGCCTTGACCTTCAAACGCCAGGCGTGCAGCAAGGGCTCGGTGTAGCCACTGGGCTGCGCCTTGCCTTGGAAGACCAGATCGCAAGCGGCTTTGTAAGCGGCCGAATTGGCGAAGTTGCCGGCCATGGGCTGGTAAGCCGCGTCGCCCGCGTTTTGCGCGTCCACCACAGCGGCCATGCGCTCCATGGTTTGCTTGACCTGCTTTTCGGTCACCACACCGTGCTGCATCCAGTTGGCCATGTGCTGGCTGCTGATGCGCAGCGTGGCCCGGTCTTCCATCAGGCCCACGCCGTTGATGTCGGGCACTTTGGAGCAGCCCACGCCTTGGTCGATCCAGCGCACCACATAGCCCAAGATGCCTTGGGCGTTGTTGTCGAGTTCTTTTTGCTTGTCTGCTTCGGACCAAGTGGCGTCTTCTTTGGCCACCACAGGAAACTGCAACAAATTGTTCAGGGTGTCGTCGCGCAGCGCTTTGGCGTCTTGCTTGTGCACGGCTTTTTCCATTTGCTTTTGCAGCGCTGGCACATTCACCTGGTGGTAGTGCAGGGCGTGCAAGGTGGCGGCGGTGGGGCTGGGCACCCAGGCGGTGTTGGCACCGGCCAGAGGGTGGCCGATCTTGGCCTTGAGCATGTCGGCCATCAGGTCGGGCATGGCCCACATGCCTTTGCCAATTTGGGCGCGCCCGCGCAGCCCGCATTGCAAGCCCACGGTGACGTTGTTTTTCTCGTACGCGGCCAGCCAAGTGCTGTTCTTGATGTCGCCCTTGCGCATGACAGGGCCGGCCAACATGCAGGTGTGCATTTCGTCACCGGTGCGGTCCAAGAAGCCGGTGTTGATGAAGGCCACGCGGCTCTTGGCGGCGGCGATGCAGGCTTTCAAGTTGACGCTGGTGCGGCGCTCTTCGTCCATGATGCCCAGCTTGACGGTGGAGGGCGGCATGCCGATGACCTTTTCAACACGGCCAAACAACTCGTCTGCAAAGGCGACTTCGGCCGGGCCATGCATTTTGGGCTTGACGATGTAGACACTGCCAGTGCGGCTGTTGCGCAAGGGGTTGGTTTTTTTCTTTTGCAAATCGACCAAGGCGCAGGTCACGGTGAGCATGGCGTCCATGATGCCTTCGGGGATTTCTTTCATCTTGCCATCGGCATCTTTGTAGAGGATGGCGGGGTTGGTCATCAAATGCCCCACATTGCGCACAAACATCAAGGAGCGGCCAGGCAAACTCAGCGTGCCTTTGCCATTGGCCCGGGTGTAGATGCGGTCGGGGTTCATGGTGCGGGTGAAGCTGCTGCCGCCTTTTTGCACCTGTTCGCTCAGGCTGCCTTGCAAAATGCCCAACCAGTTGGCATAGGCCAAGACCTTGTCATCCGCATCCACGGCGGCCACCGAGTCTTCCAAGTCCAAGATGGTGGACAGCGCGCTTTCCACCATCAGGTCGCTGACACCCGCCGCATCGGTCTTGCCAATGGCGGTGCTGGGGTTGATTTGCAAGTCCAGGTGGATGCCGTTGTGCACCAACAGCACCGAGGCGGGGGCTTTGGCATCGCCGGTGTAACCCAACCACTGCTTGGCATCGGCCAAGCCGGTGTTTTTGCCGTTGGCCAAGGTCACCACCAACTGGCCGTCCTTGACGGCATAGCCTTTGCTGCCCACATGCGAGCCGGTCTTGAGTGGGGCGCAGCGATCCAGCACGTGGCGGCAGTAATCGATGACTTTGGCGCCGCGCAGAGGGTTGTAGCCGGTGCCGCCAGCGGGCGACTTGCCGCAGCCGTCGGCCTCGCTGATGGCGTCTGTGCCATACAGGGCGTCGTACAAACTGCCCCAACGGGCGTTGGCGGCATTGAGCGCGTAACGGGCGTTCAAGATGGGCACCACCAGCTGCGGCCCAGCCAGTTTGGCCAGCTCGGCATCGACATGGGCGGTGGTGGCCTGGGCGTTGCGCGGCTCTGGCACCAAGTAGCCAATTTGGCCGAGGAATTTGCGGTACGCCTTCATGGCCTTGCCTTGCGCCACAGGGCCTGGGTTGGCGGTGTGCCAGGCGTCCATGGCGGTTTGAATGCGGTCACGTTCGGCCAACAAAGCGCTGTTTTTCGGGGCCAGATCGGTCACGATGTCGCTGAAGCCTTGCCAAAAAACCACGGGGTCTACCCCGGTGGCGGGCAACATCTGGTCGTTGATGAAGTTCAGCAAGGGCTGGGCCACTTGCAGGTTGTGGATGGCGGTGCGTGCAGTCATGAAAGCCTCTGGGGTCAAGTCAAAAAATGGGGCATGGCCAGCATGCAAAGTGACAAAAGTCACTATGGCCATGTTATTTCATCACTTTATTCTAAATTTAAACGCGGATAAACAAGCTGGAACTTCATACACCCATGACTTTTCCGCACAAATGACCCCTGCAAGCCGCCCATCCCACGCCAGCATTTGGCATCCGAAAAGCCATGCGGTCTAATTCAGCCATGACGCCTTTGAACACCCCCGAAGTCCTGATCAGCGAAGTGGGCCCACGCGACGGCCTGCAGTCGGTCAAAGCCACCATGTCCACGCCGGACAAATGCCGCTGGATCGATGCACTGGCCCTGGCCGGCTTGCGCGAGATCGAGGTGGCCTCGTTTGTGCCGGCCCGGCTCTTGCCCCAAATGGCCGATGCCGCTTGGGTGGTTCAACACGCTTTGCGGCACACCGGCTGGCGGGTCATGGCCTTGGTGCCCAACTTGCAAGGGGCCCAAGCCGCACTGGCCGCCGGCGCGCAAAAGCTCAGCTTGCCGGTTTCTGCCAGCCCGGCGCATTCGCTGGCCAATGTGCGCAAAACCCCTGAGGCCATGGTGCAAGAGGTCAAAGCCGTTTTGCAGTGGCGCGACGCGCATGCGCCCGGCGTGCCGGTCGAGGTGGGCGTGTCCACCGCCTTTGGCTGCAGCTTGCAAGGCGTGGTGCCCGAAGACGATGTGCTGCGCTTGGCCGTGCAATTGGCGCAAGCCGGGGCCAGCGAAGTGGGCCTGTCCGACACCACCGGCATGGGCAACCCGGCGCAGGTGAAGCGTTTGTTCCGGCGCTTGCAGCAAGAAATCGGACCTTTGAGCGGTGCGGCCCACATGCACAACACGCGCGGCCTGGGCCTGGCCAATTGCCTGGCCGCCTACGAGGTGGGCGTTCGCAGCTTTGACAGCTCTCTGGGCGGCCTGGGCGGCTGCCCCTTTGCCCCGGGGGCCTCTGGCAACGTGGTCACCGAAGACCTGGTCTTCATGTTCGAAGCCATGGGGGTGTCCACGGGCATCGATTTGGCGCACTTGATGGCCGCCCGAACCCCCCTTCAAGAAGGCCTGCCCGGCGAGCCTTTGTACGGCATGACCCCGCAGGCGGGTCTGCCCAAGGGCTGGCCGGTTTAGCCAAAGCTACAGCCCCAATACGGGCTTGAGGCGATTCATTCGATACCTCAAACCGCATAATCGAGCCCATGGACAAGTTCAAAGCCTTTGCAACCTTTGTCGCCGTGGCCACCAAAGGCAGCCTGACGGCGGCGGCCCGCTCCGAAGGCGTGGCCCCAGCCATCATAGGTCGCCGCCTGGATGCATTGGAAGAAAATCTGGGGGTGAAATTGTTGGTGCGCACCACGCGCCGCATCACCTTGACCCACGAGGGCAGCGCTTTTTTAGAGGATTGCCAGCGCCTGTTGTCCGATGTGGCGAATGCCGAGGCCACTGTTTCGGCCGGAGGCGTCAAAGCCAGCGGCCATTTGCACATCACCGCACCGGCCGGATTCGGCAGGCGTCATGTGGCACCCTTGGTGCCGCGCTTTGTTGAACTGCACCCCGATGTGTCGATTTCCCTGAACCTGAGCGACCGCGTGGTGGATTTGGCCGCAGAAGGCTTTGACTGCGCCGTGCGGGTGGGCGACATGCCCGACTCCTCACTGGTGAGTGTGCGCATGGCCGACAACCGGCGATTGTGCGTGGCCACCCCGGCTTATCTGGCCAAACACGGCACGCCCATGCGGCCGTCTGACTTGCTGCATCACGCATGCCTGACCTTGTCCAGCGACGCCTCACAAACACGGGGTTGGGCCTTTCGCTTGGCCAAGGACGACGGCCATGAGGTGATCCATCTGCGCCCGGGTGGCCCGCTGGACTGCTCGGACGGGCAAGTGCTGCACAACTGGTGCCTGGCCGGTTATGGCATTGCCTGGCGCAGCACCTGGGAGGTCGAGGCCGAAATCGAGTCAGGCCAATTGGTGGCCGTGCTGGAGGACTTTGCCGCACCACCGAATGGGATTTTTGTGGTCTTCCCCCAGCGCAAGCATTTGCCGCTGCGTGTGCGGTTGTGGATGGACTACCTGAAGCACCATTACAGCCAAGTCCATTTTTGGCAATCTGGCCCACACCACACCGACCACAAAGCCACGCGCGCATGAGCCCCTGTGTTGAACCTTAACCCGGCAGTTGGCCGCTTGCTTGCGCTTTAAACACTTGATGAATCAAACACTTGCGCCTGCGATGGTCTTCACCTCATGGGTGAAACGCTGCACGGCCGCAGGTCTGCCGCTCCAGGCCTCTGGCGTTGTTGCTCGCACCCCCCGGCAGTCCGGGAGGCACTCGCGCCTGGCCAGAGACCTGCTTCGTCAGCCCCTCGGCCGTGCCCAACTGCCGGATGA
>CAMCNQ010000255.1 GCA_945875955.1 Limnohabitans sp. Rim8
AATCGGCCACAGCCACGCCCACTTTTTGAGGCCCGCCGCCCAAGTCGTCGCGCTCGCCGGTCACGCTCATCAAGCCACCAATGCCTTGCACGGCATAGTCGTACCCGGCGCGTTCGCGGTACGGGCCTGTTTGGCCAAAGCCGGTGACACTGCAATACACCAACTTGGGGTTGAGCGCGATCAGACTGGCGTAGTCCAAGCCATAGCGGGCCATGTCACCCACTTTGAAATTTTCCACGAACACGTGGCAATGCTTGACCAGTTCGCGGATCAGTTGCTGGCCCTCCACTTGTGAGATATCACAGGTCAAGGAGCGTTTGTTGCGGTTGGCCCCCAAGTAATAAGCCGCTTCGGCCGTGTCCTGACCTTGCGCATCTTTTAAGAATGGCGGTCCCCAAGTGCGGGTGTCATCGCCAGAACCGGGGCGCTCTATCTTGATGACATCTGCGCCCAAATCGGCCAAGGTTTGGGTACACCATGGGCCTGCCAGAACGCGAGAAAGATCAAGAACGCGGATACCATCGAGTGAATTCATGCTCCGATTGTCGCCAAAAGAGCAAGACACCGCTGATCAGGATAATCACCCCATGCGAAAACCCCCTATGGCCATCTTGGCTCTCTTGACCCTTGGCCTGGCTTTGTCTGCATGCAGTCCCAGTCAAAACTGGCGAGAAATCACATTTGAAGGCAGTACGCTCAAGGCCCAGCTGCCTTGCAAGCCCGATCGGACCACGCGGGCCGTGCCCTTGGGCGGAGTGTCCGTGGATTTGCAGGTCGCCGGTTGCGAAAGCGCTGGGGCCATGGTGGCGGTGATGAGCGCGCACCTGCAAGCTGGGGCCGACGCCAATGCGGTGCTGGCGGGATGGGAAAAAGCCACGTTGGAAAATGCAAGGGTGCCTTTGCCCTTGGCCATTGGGCAAACGCAGCCCTGGCATCGACCAGGGATGCTGCCTTTGAATGCTGCTGTGCGCATGCAAACCAAGGGCCTAAAGCCCAATGGAGATGCGGTGATGATGGAGGCGGTATGGGGTGCCATAGCCGATGGCGAGCGAATTCGGCTGGTCCATGCGGTGGTGTATGGCATGCCCATTCCCAAAGACCTGGCCAACAACCTGTTTGAGGCGGTGAAACCATGAGCGCCGCAACACACACGGTTCAGCATTTGACCCGCCGCATGGCTGTGGTGGTCTTTTTGGCATTCGCCTTGGCCTATTTTTTCTCTGCGCTGATCAGGGCCATCACCGCCACTTTGTCACCCACCCTGAACAGTGAATTTAACTTGAGCGCACAGGATTTGGGCTTGTTGGCGGGCGGGTATTTTTTGGGCTTTGCGCTCACCCAATTGCCATTGGGGCGCTTGTTGGACCGGTATGGTCCGAAAAAAATCATTTTGGCCTTTTTGTCGATGGCTGTGGCCGGTTGTTTGGCATTTTCTTGGGCAGACAGTTTTACAGGTTTGTTGGCGGCCAGGGTCCTGTGTGGCATGGGCGTGAGCGCCTGCTTAATGGCCCCCTTGACTGGGTACAGGCGTTGGTTTGACGCCAGCACCTTGTTGCGGACCAACTCCTGGATGTTGATGAGCGGGTCATTGGGCATGTTGGCGGCGACCTTGCCCGTGCAATGGCTCATGCCCATATGGGGTTGGCGAGCCCTGTTCGTCATGCTGGGCGTCATGGTTGCGGTGACGATGTTGTTGATCTATCTCGTGGTGCCGTCTTGGCAAAACGCCGAACGCGAAACGGTCGCTACAAGCGGATCATCTGAAGAAGACCATGACGATGGCGGTTACGGTTTGGTCTGGCGCAGCGCCTATTTTTGGCGAATGGCCCCGATCGGTTTTTTCAGTTATGGCGGCATGGTGGCCATCCAAACCCTGTGGGCAGGGCCTTGGATGACCCAAGTGGCCGGCTGGACGGCGGTACAAGCGGCAACGGGCTTGTTTGTCATCAACCTCAGCATGTTGGTGACGTTTTGGTTATGGGGCTTGATCACGCCCCGATTGGCCAAAAGAGGCATCCCCGTGGAGCGCTTGATCGCCTGGGGCCTGCCCTTGAGTTTTGTGGCAGTGGCGGCATTGATTGGCTTGGGCGCCTCAGTAGGTGATGCGGCGGCCATCGGTTTGGCAATTTTTTGTGTGGGCAGTTCTGTCGTGTCTTTGGCCCAACCTGCAGTGGGCATGGCCTTTCCATCGCATCTGGCTGGGCGTGCCTTGTCGGCCTACAACCTGGTGGTTTTTGCCGGGATTTTTGTGATGCAGTGGGGCATAGGTTTGGTCATCGATGCCGGGCGCAGCCTTGGCTTGGCCCAAGTCATGGCCTATCAGGTGGCATTGGCGACTTTTGCGGTGTGTTCTTGCCTGTCGTGGGTTTATTTCCTGCTGAAAAAGCCAACCCAGACCTGATAATGATGCCCTCATGATCGGAATTCTCATCATCGCCCACGCCCCTTTGGCCAATGCCTTGCGTGAATGCGCTTTGCACGTGTTTCCTGAATGCGCCAAGGGCGTGTTGGCATTGGATGTCTTGCCCAACGAACCGATTGAGAACACCTTGGACAAAGCGCGTGCCGCCATGGCGAGTTTGGGCTTGGACGACGTTCTGTTGCTCAGCGATGTGTTTGGGGCGACGCCTTGCAATGTGGCGCAACAACTCAACGATGGCTTGAATACCCGCCTGGTGGCAGGGGCCAATTTGCCCATGCTCTTGCGCAGTGTGTGCTACCGGCATGAAAGCCTGGAGGCCTTGGCCGCCCGTGCGCTGGCAGGAGGTACCCAAGGCGTTTTGACCGTGGGCAGCACCGCACCGCAAAACCAAACAGGAAAGAGACATGCCCCAAGCCACGACGACCATCAGCAATAAACTGGGGCTTCACGCTAGGGCCTCGGCCAAGCTCTCCAAACTGGCGGGCAGTTTTCCTTGCGAAGTCTGGCTCAGCAAAGGCGAGCGCCGCATCAATGCCAAAAGCATCATGGGGGTGATGATGCTGGCCGCTGGTTTGGGCTCGCCAGTGGTTGTAGAAACCACAGGCGAGCGTGAACAAGAAGCGCTGGATGCCATCTTGGCATTGATGGCAGACAAATTCGGCGAAGGCGAATGATGCACCAGTGGCACCACAGTCTGCCCATTTGCCAAGAGGCCAAGGCATGACTTTCAGCATCCATGGTTTGGCCGTGGCACGTGGCATTGCCATTGGCCGCGCGGTGCTGGTCGCTTCCAGCCGTGTCGATGTGGCGCATTACTTCATCCAGCCCGGCCAGGTGGGCAAGGAAATCAGGCGCTTGGTCAAAGCGCGTGACGACGTGATAGACGAATTGCAGCGTTTGCAAAAAGACATGCCCAAGGACGCACCTCACGAGCTGATTGCCTTGCTGGACGTGCACCTGATGCTGTTGCAAGACGAAGAGTTGACCTCGGGTGTGCGGCATTGGATTTCAGACCGCCTGTACAACGCAGAATGGGCTTTGACCAGCCAGCTTGAAATCATTGTGCGTCAATTTGACGAGATGCAAGACCCCTATTTGCGCGAACGCAAAGCCGACATGGAGCAGGTGGCCGAGCGCGTCTTGCATTGCCTCAAAGGCACAGGCGCGCTGGTGGCGCAAACCCGCAGGCCTTCACGTCCTCAGCAAGAACTGCAACTTGGAGACACCTTGGACGTGCCCTTGGTCTTGGTGGCTCACGACCTGTCACCCGCCGACATGCTGCAGTTCAAAGAGAGTGTTTTTACCGGTTTCGTCACTGATGTGGGCGGTAAAACCTCGCACACCGCCATCGTGGCGCGCAGTTTGGATATTCCGGCGGTGGTCGGGGCACGCACCGCCAGCCAACTGATCAAGCAAGACGATTGGGTGATCATTGACGGCGATGCGGGAGTGGTCATCGTGGACCCCTCGCCCATCATTTTGGCCGACTACGGCTTCAAACAACGCCAAGGCGATCTGGAACGAGAACGCCTGGCCCGCCTTCGACACACGCCTGCGGTCACCTTGGATGGTCAAAAAATCGAATTGCTGGCCAACATCGAAATGCCCGAGGACACCCAAGCGGCCATGACGGCCGGGGCCGTGGGTGTGGGCTTGTTCCGCAGTGAATTTTTGTTCATGGGTCGGCAAGGCAATTTGCCCGGTGAGGACGAACAGTTTGAGGCCTATCGGCGGGCGGTGGATGGCATGAAGGGCTTGCCTGTGACCATACGCACAGTGGACGTGGGGGCCGACAAACCGCTGGATGCATCGCGCCACGATGCCGCGCACCTGAACCCGGCGTTGGGCTTGCGCGCCATCCGCTGGAGTCTGGCCGACCCGGCCATGTTTTTGACCCAGTTGCGCGCCATCTTGCGTGCTGCTGCGCATGGCAAAGTCAATTTGCTGATCCCCATGCTGGCCCACGGCAGCGAAATTCGGCAAACCCTTTCTTTGATAGAACAGGCGCGGCATGACTTGGATCACCGAGGCGCTGCTTATGGCCCGGTTCAGCTGGGCGCCATGATTGAGATCCCGGCAGCGGCCTTGTCGCTGCGCTTGTTCATCAAGCACTTTGATTTTTTGTCCATTGGCACCAACGACTTGATCCAGTACACCCTGGCCATTGACCGCGCCGACGAATCGGTGGCCCATTTGTACGACCCCTTGCACCCCGCCGTGTTGCGCCTGGTGGCAGACACCATTGCGGCCTGTCAGGCGCATGGCAAAGGTGTCTCGGTGTGTGGCGAG
>CAMCNQ010000256.1 GCA_945875955.1 Limnohabitans sp. Rim8
CAGCTGTACCCTTGTGGGTGCCGGTCCCGGTGACCCGGAACTGCTCACCCTCAAAGCGGTGAAAGCTATTGCCAACGCCACCGTGCTCTTGGTGGACGACTTGGTGAACCACGCCGTCTTGGCCCACGCCTCGCCCACCGCACGCATCATCCATGTGGGCAAGCGCGGCGGCTGCCAAAGCACACCGCAGGCCTTCATAGACAAACTGATGATCACCGCTTTTAACGAAGGTGAACGGGTGGTGCGCCTCAAAGGAGGTGACCCTTTCATTTTTGGCCGAGGCGGTGAAGAGGTGGAACACCTGCGCGAAGCGGGCATCGATGTGACCGTGGTCAACGGCATCACCTCGGGCCTGGCGGGCATGAGCAGCCTGGGCGCACCACTCACCCACCGCGAACACGCCCACGGCGTGGTGTTTGTGACAGGCCACGCCAAGCCCGGCGACAGCGGCACCGACTGGGCGCAATTGGCCACCACCGCCCACCAAGCCAAACTGACGCTGGTGATTTACATGGGTGTAAGCAGCCTGAACCACATCTGCCAAGGCTTGCTGCAAGGCCTGCCTGCCCACACCCCGGTGGCCGTGGTCCAGCATGCCAGCTTGCCATCACAGCGCGAGGCGCTGACCACGCTGGCGGGCCTGGTGAACACCGTGCACCGCGAACAGCTGCAAAGCCCCAGCATCATCGTGGTGGGCGACGTGGTGCAAGGGGCACGGGCATGGCAACAGGCCGAGCGACAGACAAAGGCGCAGCTGGTCGCTTGAGCTCACCCCCCGTGGGATCGAGCCCCTGCTTGCGAATGTGAGTTGGGCCGCTGGCAGGGCCCTGCCCCTTTACACTCCTGAGCCATGAAGACATGGGATGTGGTGATCGTGGGCGCCGGGGCTGCCGGTTTGTTTTGCGCGGGCGTGGCGGGCCAGCGCGGGCTGAAGGTGCTGGTCATCGACCACAGCGACAAGATCGCCGAAAAAATCCGCATCTCGGGCGGTGGGCGCTGCAACTTCACCAACCGGTGGCTGGATGCTTCGTCGCCCCAAAAGCACTTCCTCGGCCAAAACCCGCACTTTTGCCGTTCGGCCCTGTCGCGTTACACGCCCCAGGACTTCATCGATCTGGTGCAAAAGCACGGCATTGCTTTCCATGAAAAGCACAAAGGCCAGCTGTTTTGCGACCACTCGGCCGAAGACATCATCCGCATGCTGTTGGCCGAATGCGAAGCAGGCGGTGTGGAAATTCGCAGCGGCTGCAGCGTCAAATCCGTGCAAACGCCCACAGCGGCTGAAACCACATACACCCTGGAGACCAGCCATGGCCTGGTGCAAACCGCCTCCTTGGTGGTGGCCACCGGGGGTTTGTCCATCCCCAAAATCGGGGCCAGCGATTGGGGATACCGCATCGCCAGCCAGTTCCAGCTGCGCCTGGTTGAGCGCCGCCCTGGCCTGGTGCCTTTGACCTTTGACGGCGCGGCTTGGCAGCCTTATGCCGCATTGGCGGGCTTGGCCTTGCCGGTGGCCATTGAGACGGGCGAGAAAAAAAACCGCATGCGGTTTGACGAAGACCTGCTGTTCACCCACCGGGGCCTGTCGGGGCCAGGGGTGCTGCAAATTTCAAGTTATTGGCAAGAGGGCACGCCGATTCACCTGAACCTGGCCCCCGAGGTGCACTTGCCCGAGCGGCTGCAAGAGGCCAAGTTGCGCTCAAAAAAGCTGCTGGCGAACGAACTGGCCAGCCTGGTGCCCAGCCGCCTGGCCGAGGCCTGGGTCAGCCAGGACCCGGCTTTGCAGCGCACAGCCGCTGAGGTGCCCGACAAAGCGCTGAACAAGTTGGCCGAGGCCTTGAGCCATTGGTCGCTCACCCCCACCGGCAGCGAAGGCTACAAAAAAGCCGAGGTCACGTTGGGCGGGGTGGACACGCGCGAGCTGTCTTCGCAGACCATGGAATCCAAGCAAGCCGGGCTTTATTTCATTGGCGAAGTGGTCGATGTGACCGGCTGGCTCGGCGGCTACAACTTCCAATGGGCCTGGGCCAGCGCTCACGCCTGCGCCCAGGCATTGCCCGCCCGCGACAAAAGCTAAAACGCCTGCCCCGCTGCACAAACAGCTTGCGGCTGTTTCCAGGGTACCTAAAGCTTGCAGCTGTTTCCCGAGTACCAACAGCTTGTGGCTGTTGTCCAGGCCGCGTGCTGCCTCCACATGCAGGCGTGCAAGCCCGCGTGACGGCCCGCATGCGGTTGTCCAACTGGCAGGCCAGTGAAATGTGAGCTTGCACTGTCTGCTGGCGCACCCGCAAACGGGCCAAGCTTTGGACACCTCAGGCCAAAACCCAAGGACACGGCAGGCAATGGCGGCAACTTGAGGGCCTTTGGCCATGGGTTTTTTGCTGGGCCATGGTTTTTTCTGCGCGGCCCGCTGTCCATGCTGTGTTGGTGTGGCGCTATAATCACAGGCTTTGCTGGCTAACCCCCGTCTGCCAAAGACCAGTTCGTGACGGGGAACCGCTGGTATCGGGTGACAAGGCGCGATCTTCCTTGGCACTGCGACCGGCACAAATTTTGGAAAATTGATTCAATGACCACCATCCGCGTGAAAGAAAACGAGCCGTTTGACGTTGCCCTGCGTCGCTTCAAGCGCACCATCGAAAAACTCGGTCTGCTGACAGACTTGCGTGCCCGCGAGTTCTATGAAAAGCCCACCACCGAGCGCAAGCGCAAAAAAGCCGCTGCCGTCAAACGCCATTACAAACGCGTTCGCAGCATGCAATTGCCCAAGAAGATGTATTGATCTTGAGTTTGTGCGGCCCGCGAGGGTCTGCAATAAAGCCCGCTGGAGGTTGCTCAAGCGGGCTTTGTCGTTTCTACCCTTCCCTTGAAGTCCCAGCCAGGAGCCTCTCATGAGCCTGAAAGAACAGATCACCGAAGACATGAAAACCGCCATGCGGGCCAAAGACGCCGAGCGTCTGGGCACCATCCGCTTGCTGCTGTCGGCCATGAAGCAAAAAGAAGTGGACGAGCGCGTGGTGCTGGACGACGTCATGGTCGTGGCCATCGTGGACAAACTGATCAAACAACGCAAAGACTCGATCGCCGCGTTTGAGCAAGCCGCTCGCCAAGATTTGGCCGACAAAGAAAAGGCCGAAATGGCGGTTTTGTTGGCTTACCTGCCTGCCCGCATGTCGGCCGAAGAAGTCACGGCCGCCGTGCAAGCCATCGTGGCCAAGCTCGCCGAAGAAATGGGCAAACCAGTGGGCCCCGGCGACATGGGCAAGGTCATGGGTGTTGTCAAGGCCCAGTTGGCAGGCAAGGCCGATATGGGCCAGGTGTCGGCTGCAGTGAAAGCGGCCTTGACGGCTTGAATTCGGACGGTGCCCGAGGGACAGGTGCGCCGATCGAAGTCAAGGGATCAGGCCGCGCCAACTCAGCGCAGCAAAATCAGCGCGGCCCCGGCCACGGCCAGCACGGCCCCACCCCAAGCCCCCCAAGCCGGGTGCCGGCGGTAGACCACCCAAAGCAGGGGCAACAGCAAAATCGGGCTCAAAGAAGAAAAAATCCCGACCAAATTGGCCTGCCCGGTTTTCAGCGCCTGGGACACCAAGGTCATGCCCAAGGCCATCGCCACCACCGCACTGGCCGCTGTATTGAACAAGGTTTGGGGATTCAACGGGCTTTGCAGCCGTGCCACTTTGGCACCCGCCCACAGCAGTGCCAAATGCGCCAAAAAACTGGCTGTTGTACGCACGGCAGACGCGGACACCGCGTCCACACCCGCCACCATCAAAGGCTTGATCATCAGCGTCGCCGCCGAATGACTGATGGCCGCCACCAGCCCCAACACCACGCCCACCCACAAAGACCCTTGGGTTTTTTCCCAGACATGGGATTCGCTCTCGCGGCGGCCCCACACAATCGCCACCATCACGCCCGAGACCAGCAAACTGCCGCCCACCAAAGTCCAGCCCCACAAGGTCTCCCCGAGGAACAACCAAGCCAACACGGTGGAAAACAAGGCATGTGTGGCAAACAGCACGCCGCTGCGGCGTGGCCCGAGTCGGTTCATGCAGGCAAACAAAGCGGTATCGCCCACAAAGATGCCGATCAAGCCGGACAAGGCCAACAAGCCCACGCTCGCGCCATCGAGGCTGCGCCAATGCCCAGTGAACAGCGTCCAGGCCCACAGCAAGCTGAGCGCAAAGAACAAGCGCCAGCGGGTAAACGCAAAAGCCCCCATGCGGCTGGAGGCTGCGGCCGAAAACAAGCTGCCCACTGCCCATGACAGGGCGGCCAGGGCCGCTAAAAGTTCAGCCTGCACCAATTTGCCACGGCATCAAGTGCCGGCCAACTTCATGCGGTTGATCAAAATCGAACCGGTGCTTTTGGCGCCCATGTTGTAGGCATCCGAGCCCACCGCTTCAATGCCCAGAAACATGTCTTTCATGTTGCCTGCGATGGTGATTTCGTGCACGGGGTAAGCGATCTGGCCGTTTTCCACCCAAAACCCGCTGGCGCCGCGTGAATAGTCACCGGTCACGTAATTCACGCCCTGCCCCATCAATTCGGTCACAAACAGGCCGGTGCCCAGCTTTTGGATCATGGCGTCCAGGTCGTCGCCGGCTTGGGTCAGGCGAGACGTCAGTGCCAAGTTGTGTGAACCACCGGCATTGCCGG
>CAMCNQ010000257.1 GCA_945875955.1 Limnohabitans sp. Rim8
GTGTTCGCGGCACACGGGTCAACGGTGTCACCACCGAATTGGCCGGTGAACGTGTGGACATCGTGCTTTGGAGTGAAGATCCTGCGCTGTTCGTCATTGGCGCCTTGGCGCCTGCCAATGTTCAATCGATTGTGGTTGATGAAGAAAAACACGCCATGGATGTGGTGGTGGACGAGGAAAACCTGGCGATCGCAATTGGACGTGGCGGCCAAAACGTGCGCCTGGCCTCCGACCTCACGGGCTGGAAGATCAACATCATGGACGCCGCCGAGTCGGCCCAAAAACAAGCCGAAGAGACCACCGGCATTCGCCAGTTGTTCATGGAAAAACTGGATGTGGACCAAGAAATTGCCGACATCTTGATCGGCGAAGGTTTCACCAGTTTGGAAGAGGTGGCCTATGTTCCTATCCAGGAAATGCTTGAAATTGAAAGCTTTGACGAAGACACCGTCAACGAACTGCGCTCACGCGCCAAAGACGCATTGTTGACGCTTGAAATTGCGCGTGAAGAAAGCGTCGAAGACGTATCGCAAGATTTGCGTGACCTGCCAGGCTTGACGCCTGAGCTGATTTCCAAGCTGGTTGAAGCGGGTATTCAGACGCGCGACGACTTGGCTGACTTGGCCACCGACGAACTGACTGAGATCACTGCTCAATCGGTTGAAGAGGCGACCGCCCTGATCATGAAAGCCCGCGAACATTGGTTTGCTGGCCAAGCCTGAAGCTATGGAGGCTTGAACACAATATGTCCAGTATCACCGTTGCAGAGTTTGCAAACGAACTCAAAAAATCAGCCGATGTCTTGCTTGATCAGTTGCGATCTGCAGGCGTTGCCAAAAGCTCGGGCAGCGATTCGCTGACCGATGCCGACAAGCAAAAATTGCTCAGTTACTTGCAGGCCAGTCACGGCACAGTGGCGGGTGAACGCAAAAAAATCACGCTGGTTAAAAAATCCACCAGTGAAATCAAGCAAGCCGATGCATCGGGCAAAGCCCGCACGATCCAAGTCGAGGTGCGCAAAAAGCGCACCTTGATCAAGCGCGAAGATGAGCCTGTTCAAGCCGACGAGCCACAAGAGCCGCTGATTGACCACGAAGATCTGGCCCGGCGCGAAGAAGAAGCGCGCCGCCAGGCCGAATTGATCCAGCTTCAAGAACAAGAGTTGGCTGAAAAACGCCGTCTGCGTGAAGAGCAAGAGGCCCAGCAACGTGCTGAGTTGGAGGCCCAAGAGGCCCAAGCCCGTGCCCAAGCCCAAGCCCAAGCCTTGGCCGCTTCTGAGGTGGTGACCTTCGATTCAGATACCGCGGTCAAACCGCAGCGCTCACGTGACGAACGCGAGCAATTGGCCCGTGCCGAAGCCGCCAGCATCAACGCGGCAGCCCAAGTCAAGCCGGCATCGGTTGTTTCTGCTGAAAGTGCAGCCACCACCAAGGCACCGCACGACGCCCAAGCGGCGAGCCTCAAAGCCAAAACCGAGCAGGATGCTCGCGCCGCTGCAACGCAAAAAGCCGCTGCTGACGCCAAGGCCAAGGCCGATGAAGACACGGCCCGGGCCGTCGATTTGGACTCGCGCAGGCGCAAGGCTTTGGCCGAGGCAGAGGCCATTCGTACCATGATGAATGCCCCTAAAAAGGTGTTGACGGCCAAAAAAGAAGAGCCCAAAGCGCCCGTCAAGGGCACCTTGCACAAACCCGCTGGCACACCTGCGCCAAGTCCCAAAACCGCTGCCAGTGCAACAACACCAGCAACGGCTGCGCCAAGCGGCAACAAAGAGGTCAAGTCTGCCAAGTTGTCTTCCAGTTGGGCGGGTGATCCGGCCAAGAAGAAAGCCATTCCCACCCGGGGTGACTCGAGCGGCGGTGTGGGGCGAAACAACTGGCGCACCGGACCGCGTGGCCGTCGCGGCAACGAACGCGACCGCGATGACGCCCTGGTGCAATCGGCACCTGCAGAAGTGCGCGTGCTGGAAGTTCACGTGCCGGAAACCATCACGGTGGCTGAGCTGGCCCACAAAATGGCCATCAAGGCGTCTGAGGTCATCAAACATTTGATGAAACTTGGCCAGATGGCCACCATGAACCAACCCTTGGACCAAGACACCGCCATGATTGTGGTGGAGGAAATGGGGCACAAAGCGGTGGTCGCTGCCTTGGATGATCCAGAGGCCTTTACCGACGACGAAGTGTCGGAGCAAAACGCCGAGTCTTTGCCCCGTGCGCCTGTGGTCACCGTCATGGGCCACGTCGATCATGGCAAGACATCGCTGTTGGACTATATTCGCCGGGCCAAAGTGGCCTCGGGCGAGGCCGGTGGCATCACCCAGCACATTGGGGCTTACCACGTTCAGACCGCTCGGGGCATGATTTCTTTCTTGGACACCCCCGGTCACGAGGCCTTCACCGCCATGCGTGCGCGGGGAGCGCAGGCCACCGACATCGTCATTTTGGTGGTGGCCGGTGACGACGGTGTGATGCCGCAGACCAAAGAAGCCATCAAACACGCCAAAGCCGCTGGGGTGCCCATCGTGGTGGCCATCAACAAGATGGACAAGCCCGATGCCAACATTGACCGTGTTCGCAGTGAGTTGATCGCCGAAGAAGTGGTGCCTGAAGAATTTGGGGGTGAATCGCCCTTTGTCTCTGTGTCGGCCAAAACCGGCATGGGCATCGACGCTTTGCTCGAACAGGTGCTGTTGCAAGCCGAAGTGTTGGAACTCAGAGCGCCGGTGCAAGCGGCTGCCAAGGGCCTGGTGATTGAAGCGCGGCTGGACAAAGGCCGGGGGCCTGTGGCCACCATTCTTGTGCAATCGGGCACTTTGAACACAGGGGATGTGGTCTTGGCCGGTCAGACTTTTGGCCGCGTGCGTGCCATGCTGGATGAAAACGGCCAGACCATCAAAACAGCTGGCCCATCCATTCCAGTTGAAATCCAGGGCTTGACCGAGGTGCCTCAAGCGGGTGACGAATTCATGGTCATGGGCGACGAGCGCCGTGCCCGAGAAATTGCCACCTACCGTGCAGGCAAATTCCGCAACACCAAGTTGGCCAAGCAGCAAGCGGCCAAGCTGGAAAACATGTTCACCGACATCTCTGCGGGCGAGATCAAAATGCTGCCCATCATTGTCAAAGCCGATGTACAGGGCTCGCAAGAGGCCCTGGGCGCGTCTTTGCTCAAGTTGTCAAACGAAGAAGTCAAGGTGCAGTTGGTTTACTCCGGCGTGGGTGGCATCAGCGAATCGGATGTCAACTTGGCCATCGCGTCCAAAGCCATCGTGATCGGTTTCAACGTGCGTGCCGATGCCGGTGCCCGCAAGCTGGCAGAAGGCAATGGCGTAGACCTGCACTACTACAACATCATTTACGACGCTGTGGATGAACTCAAAGCCGCCATGTCGGGCATGCTGGCCCCAGAGCAACGCGAAGAAATCATGGGCATGGCCGAAATTCGGACGGTGTTTGTGGCCTCCAAGATCGGTACAGTCGCCGGTTGTATGGTCACATCGGGTCAAGTCACCCGCAGTGCCAAATTCCGTTTGCTGCGCGAGAACGTGGTCATCTACACCGGCGAACTCGATTCGCTCAAGCGCCTCAAGGACGATGTGCGTGAAGTCAAAGAAGGCTTTGAGTGCGGTATCAAGCTCAAAAACTACAACGACATCAAAGAAGGCGACCAACTCGAATTCTTCGACGTCAAGGAAATCGCGAGAACCCTGTAAATGGTCCGCAAGAAGACGTCGTCCCTTCCCAATCGCGGTTTCCGCGTGGCCGACCAGATCCAGCGCGATCTGGCCGAATTGATTGCGCGCGAGTTGAAAGACCCGCGCGTGGGCATGGTCACGATCAACACGATTGAGGTGACGCCCGACTACGCGCACGCCAAGGTGTATTTCAGCGTGTTGACGGGCAAGCCCGAGGAAGCCACAGAAGGCCTGAATGCCGCTGCAGGCTTCTTGCGCAACGGCTTGTTCAAGCGCTTGCACATCCACACCGTGCCGACGCTGCATTTCTTGTTTGACCAAACCACCGAGCGCGCCTCCGACATGAATGCCTTGATCGCCAAGGCGGTGTCCTCTCGTGCACAGGAAGACTGAGCATGAACGCGCCACGCACCCGGGTGCAGCGGCGCCCTGTGCATGGGGTGTTGCTGCTCGATAAACCGCTGGGACTGTCCAGCAACCAGGCCCTGCAAAAGGCCAAATGGTTGCTGCGTGCAGAAAAAGCCGGCCACACGGGCACCTTGGACCCCTTGGCCACGGGTGTTTTGCCTTTGTGCTTTGGGGCCGCAACCAAATTCAGCCAACAGCACCTGGACGCCGACAAGACCTACGAAACCACCGTGCGACTGGGTATTCAAACGCGCACAGCCGATGCCGAAGGCGAGGTGATTTCGGTGCGAGAAGTGTCATGTACATCGGGTATGGTGGTTGAAGTTCTGGACCGTTTCATGGGGCCGATCACGCAAGTGCCGCCCATGTACAGTGCCCTGAAAAAGGACGGCAAAGCCTTGTACGAATACGCCCGTGAGGGGGAAACTGTTGAGCGAGAAGCGCGAAAGGTGGTGATCCATGATTTGGACTTGCTGGAGATGCAGCTTCAAGGCGATGTGCCGTTTTTGCGTTTGCGGGTGCGTTGCAGCAAGGGCACTTACATCCGGACA
>CAMCNQ010000258.1 GCA_945875955.1 Limnohabitans sp. Rim8
ATGGGCAACCCCGCGCCAACGGGCTTGTATCGCCTGACGGCCACCGCCGTGGTCAACGGCAACACCGCCAACGTGGCCGTGAACGCCTTGTCAACGGTTCGCTCGATTTCGACCAACCCGTCCGACGGCAGCGTCAGCGTCGAAGTCGACGGCGGCAAAACCATGCTGCTGACCGACGTCAAACGCGTCGGCATCTAAACAGTCGCCCCCAACACCCACTTTCAAACAGGAGCCCTTCAGCATGTCCTTTTACACCTCGCTGACCGGACTGAACTCGGCCACGGCCCAATTGGCCGTCACCTCCAACAACATCGCCAACGTGGGCACCTCGGGCTTCAAACGCTCGCGGGCTGACTTTGGCGACATTTTCTCCACATCGCCCTTGCAAAAGTCATCGAGCAACATTGGCCAAGGGGTCTCGCTCAAACAGGTGAGCCAGGAATTCAGCCAGGGCAACATTTCCACATCGGGCAACTCGCTGGACTTGGCCATCACAGGCGATGGTTTTTTCCCGCTGAAGTCACCAGACGGTCTGCAAGAGGTCTACACCCGCAACGGCTCCTTCACCCTGAACGACCAAAACAACGTGGTCAACTCCACCGGACAGCGCTTGATGGCCGCATCGGTCGACTCGTCCGGCAAGGCCGATTTGACCAACTTGTCGGCCCTGACCATCCCCCCCAAGACATCGGGCGAAGCGGTGGAAACCACCCGCATTCAGTTGGGCTTGAACCTGCCGGCCGACTCGTCGGTGATCACCACCGACTTTGACCGCACCAACGCCAGCACCTACAACAAAAGCACCGCACTGACCGTTTACGACAGCGGCGGCAACGGCTACTTGGCCACGGTGTATTACGTTAAAACCCAAAACGCCAGCCAGGACAGCCCTTTCTCCAAGTGGCAAACCTATTTCTTTGTGGGCGACACCCAAGTCAAGCCTGCTTTGCAGCAAGCCACCGACAACCTGAACAGCCCGCAGTATGTCAACAAGTACGGCGACGTTCTGCCCAAGAGCGACCCGCGCGTGGTGCCCAGTTCAGGCACCACCGAGATGTACACGCTCGACCAGTTGACCGACATCCGCTCCTCTGCGCCTGCAGAGGTGACCGGCAACACCTTGCTTGCAGCCAACTACGCCAACAACCAGTTGATCGGTGCCACAGGCAGCTTGCAGTTCAACCTGAATGTCGATGGCGCTGCAGCCGACCAAGTGATCAACTACACCTTGCAAACCGGTGACAGCGACCCGGATGTGCTGGCCAGCCGTTTGGAAGTGCTCATCAACAACCAATTGGGCGTTTTGCCCACCGACCCGCGCTACGGCATCTCCGTGCAATTTGACCCTGACACGGCCAGTTTTGCCTTCGCATCGGGCACCACCGGCGACTCCTCCAGCATTGCCATTAATTCGGCCAATGTCAAAGCGCAAGCCCTGATGGGTTTGGCCGACTTGACAACACCGGCCTCCGCCAGCGAAGCCTTACGCGGCAAACAAAGTCTGCCCGCCACGATGCGGGGTGAGGGCATGACCATCAACACCACAAAAAGCATTTTGGTGACCTCGGCCAACAAAGACTTTTTTGTCTCGGTCGATGGCATCGCCGCAAAAATAGAACTGCCTTACCCCACCACTTACTCGACCATTGACACCTTCAAAGACGCACTCGCAGCCAAGATCAATTCCATGGTCGACACTGAAACCGGCCGAAAAGTCGCAGGTGTGAGCGTCAGCTTTGACCAAAAAACCAAGCAACTGTCTTTCAGCACTGGCACTGCAGGCGACAACTCCTCTATCCAGGTGACTGGCGCAGCCGATTGGGGCCTGAGCAACAGCGAAATGAAATTTGGCACCACCACCGATTGGAAGCAGCTGACGCACTACACCGAAAACGGTGCCTTGCAGTACGTCAAAAACGGCAGCCAGACCGAAGATGCCACCGGCATTTCGACCAAAACCGAATGGTGGCCCGTGTATCTGGACCGTGGCGAGTTGAGCTTCGACTTGACGGGCAAACCGGTCTCTCCTCTGACCGGCATGCCTTTCGAGACGGCTTTCTTGCAAGGCGGCAAGGGTGCCCTGACCATGTCGATTGACTTCACCAAGTCAACCCAGTACTCCAGCGCATTTGCCGTGTTGTCACAGTCACAAGACGGTGCCCCCGAAGGCGAATTGATGGGCCTGAACATTGGTGTGGACGGCTTGGTCAATGCCACCTATTCCAACGGCTCGCAAAACTCCTTGGGCAAGATTGTCTTGGCCAACTTTTCCAGCCCTTCAGGTTTGCGCCAGGTCGGTGATGCCAGTTATTTGGCATCGGCCACCTCTGGCGTGGCCAAGATCGGCGAGGCCGGATCGGCCGGCTTCGGCTCCATCCGTGCAGGTGCAACAGAACGCGCCAACGTGGACTTGACTCAAGAACTGGTGGACCTGATCACCGCGCAACGGAACTTCCAGGCCAATGCCAAAGCGATCGAGACCAGCAGCACGATGACCTCCGCCATCATCAACATCCGCGCTTGATGACCTGAACGCCTGACTCCACCGAAAGCCACCCCATGGACCGTCTCATCTTCACTGCCAACACCACCATCAAGGAAACCGCCACGGCGCGCCAGGTTTTGGTCAACGATTTGGCCAACGTTTCCACCATCGGTTTCAAAAGCAGCTACGACGTCGCGCTCCGATCGGTCAAAGTCGAGGGCGCTGGTTTTGACTCACGCTTTCAAACCCAAGCCCTGGCCAGAGACGTGATCCGCTTGACACCCGGTCCCGTCATGGTCACAGGCCGGCCACTGGACGTTGCCATGGCCGATAAAGCCGTGCTGGTGGTGCAAGCCGATAACGGAGACACGGCTTTCACAAGGCGTGGTGATTTGACGATCAGGGCTGACGGACAACTGATCAACGGCTCGGGCCATCTGGTCATGGGCACAGGCAACGCCATCACGGTCCCACCTGGCTTGACGGTGAGCATCAACCCCGATGGCTCTATCTATGGCCGTGACCCGATGCAACCGACATCCTCCCCCGCGGTTTTTATCGACAAACTGCGCTTGCGTGACGCCACCGGCGTCGACCTCGGACGCCGACAAGACGGTTTGTTCAAAGTCGACGGCAAGCCCGATGGCACCGACTTTCCCTCGGGAAAGATCGTGCCCAAGCTGATCACCTCGGCTGTAGAAGGCAGCAGCGTCAGCCCGATTGAGTCCATGACCCGACTGATCGACCAATCGCGCAGCTTTGAAACCCAAATTCGCATCATGAAGGAAACCAAGAGCCTGGATGAATCCGGCTCTTCCATGATGAAAACCGCTTAAAAATTAACAGGAGCACAGCATGGATGCATCAATGTGGATTGCCAAAACCGGCTTGGACGCGCAGCAAACGCGCATGGCGGTGATTTCCAACAACTTGGCCAACGTCAACACCACGGGCTACAAACGCGACCGGGCATCGTTTGAAGACATGCTCTACCAAAACCTGCGCCAACCCGGCGCGCAGGTATCGGCCGATGCGCAAGCGCCCACCGGCCTGATGCTGGGCACAGGTGTGCGCATTGTGGCGACCGAAAAAATCCATGGCCAAGGCAGTTTGGTGACCACCAAAAACGCCTTGGACTTGGCGGTCCAGGGGGATGGTTTTTTCCAGATCACCCAAACAGACGGCACCACGGCCTACAGCCGCGATGGCGGATTCAAGCTGTCTTCTACAGGCCAGTTGGTCACGGCCAACGGCGCACCACTGCAGCCGCCCATCACCATCCCTGCCAACGTCTCGAGCATCACCATCGGCCAAGATGGCACGGTGTCGGTAGAAGCCGCCGCTGGCGGCGGCAACCAGGTGATTGGCCAGATCCAGTTGGCCCGTTTTGTCAACCCCGCCGGCCTGCAGTCGATTGGTCAAAACATGATGAAAGAAACCACCGCCAGTGGCGCGCCGCTGCCCTCGCAGCCCGGCGTGGCCGGTACCGGTCAAGTCATGCAAGGCGCCTTGGAAGCGTCCAACGTGAACGTGGTGGAAGAAATGGTCAACATGATCGAAACCCAGCGCGCCTACGAGATCAACTCCAAAGCCATCTCTGCCGTGGACGGCATGCTGCGCTTCCTGAACAACAACATGTAAGCCCCCCATGAAAAATACACACGCCCTTTCCAGCATCGTTTGTGTGCTGCTCGTTGGCGGCCTCACAGGCTGCGCTGCACCCAGCTCACCCATGAGCCACTCGCCAGAATTCGCGCCAATTTTGCCGGTGGCCGTCGAAAAGCCGCGCATGGCCACCGGGGCCATTTACAACGGCCGCCAAAGCGACAACTGGTTTGGTCGGGTGCGCGCCTACTCGCCCGGTGATGTGATCACCGTCTTGCTCAACGAATCGACTCAAGCGGGCCGGCAACTGAGCAGCAACGTCAAGCGCGAAGCCACCAACGATGTGGTGCCCCAGGGCTTGGTCAACAAAGCCCTTGGCCTGCCCCGCACGCTGTTCGGCAGCAAAGGTGCCGGTGCCTTGGATGGCCTGAACCTCAACAGCGCCGCCATTTCCAGCACCGGCAATGGCCAAGCAGACCAGCGCGCCAGCCTCAGCGGTGCGGTGTCGGTCACGGTGGTCGAGGTCTTGAACAACGGCAACCTGATGGTGCGTGGTGA
>CAMCNQ010000259.1 GCA_945875955.1 Limnohabitans sp. Rim8
TGCCGCTTCCATTTCCACTCTTGGCGCAGGCGTTCAGCTCTCAGGACAAAACTGCCCGCCCACAACACGGCTGCAAGCAGCCATCCCCAAAGGGGAACGGCTAACCAAATTTGCTTCAATGCCTTTGAGTCCGCGTTTTGCCATGCCCAAACCAGCATCGTCAGGGCCAACAAACTGCCCAACACCAGTGCAAACCTTTTGAGTGGGCTTTGCTTACCCGCCATCAACGCATCAGCCATTCCAACCGCCTTTGAGCTTTTGACCCATGCGCTTGTGAGACCGGTACCGCGCGAGCGTCGCCAAGACCCCCAAGGTGATGACACAGCGAGCGCCGTCCATGCCCCAGCCTTCTGACGGGGGACGCCAAACCAGGTAAATCAACAGCAACATCAAGACAAGCATCAGCCTCTGAGCTCGGTCCGAGGCCAAATGCTGCGCCCAAGGCTGCACCTGCTCCCAAAGTTGCGCGCACAAGACCAGCAACAAGCCCAAGCCCAGGCCCACCAACACGTCAGCAGGCCAATGTGCGCCCACCGCCAAACGAGACAAGGCGATCAAGCCGACCAAGATCAGAACCCCACGCCACACAACACGATCCCTCTCCAAAGAGAAAAACAACAAGGCGGCCATGGAGGCTGCAGTCAATGAATGGCCAGATGGCATAGAGTGGCCCCCCATCGGTGTTTGGCCAATGGCGAGCAGCAATTGCGGGTCCAACACCGACAAGGGACGTTGGGCATCCAAAGCCACCTTGAGCAAGGGCGTGGCAATCATGCCCATCAACCATGTTTTGAGGACCCATGCCAGATTGATGGGGCGCAACATACAAAGCGTTAAAAGCAGCAACAGCGCTTGCGCCGCATCGCCCCACTGGGTCACAAACAACCAAAATTGATCAGAAAACCAGCTGTTGCGGTGCCCCCAGATCAGCCACTGCTGGTTCAAGGGTGAACCATGAAGATACAAGCCACAAACAATGCACAGCAGGGCCAAGAACCCGCAGCGCCAGTGGACTTGTGACATCGGGACAAGCCCCGAATGGTTTGGATCTCGCATGACTGTCTTATTTGATCGACATAATTTGATGACGATAGGAACATACATTTATGACAATTCAAATTGCCATCACGGGTGCAGCTGGTTTCATCGGTTCAAGCTTGGCCCTGTTTTTGGCCCGGCTTGGCCACGGGGTGCATGCCTGCGATTGGGCTGAGCGCTCCGGTTGCACCCCCCTCGACACCGCGCCTGACAGCACACAAGCCAGACTTCGAGCGGATCGCTTGGCGATCTTGGCAAAAACGCCAGGCATTCACCTGTCGCACTTTGACTTGGCAGCCTCAGGTGCTTTTGCTGCATGGCTGGCTCAACGGCAGCCCGATGTGGTCATCCACCTGGCGGCGCAGGCAGGTGTTCGCCACTCGATGCAATCCCCGCTTGACTTCGTTGCGCCCAACTTGATTGGCTTTGCTTATGTGTTGGACGCCTGCCACCGGCAAGGGGTGAGGCAATTGCTTTACGCAAGTTCCTCCAGTGTTTACGGCATGCGCGACAGTGCGCCGTTTATGGAGGAAGACCGGACAGACCGCCCCGAGTCTTTTTACGCAGCCACCAAACAGGCCAATGAAGCCATGGCCATGGCTTACCACGCCCAATACGGTTTGCGCAGCTTGGGAATGCGGTTTTTCACGGTTTACGGCCCCAGAGGGCGACCCGACATGGCCCCATTTCTCTTTGCACAAGCCATGCGCAGGCAAGAGACCATCACTTTGTTTGCCAAGGGGGAACTGCTCAGGGACTTCACTTACATCGATGACACAGTCGCCGCCATCGCCGCACTGGCTGGCCCCGACGCGCTTTGGGAGGGCGCCACGGTGGTCAATGTGGGGCACCACCGCCCGGTGAGCGTGAACAGTTTTGTGAAATCCCTGGCACAGCAATTGGGCGTCGAGCCCGTGATTGCTTATGCGGCCATGCAAAAAGCCGATGTCAAACTGACCTGCGCGAGTGAAACTCGGCTGCTCGGCATGATTGGGCAATGGCCGGACACGCCGCTAGAGGAAGGTTTGAGCCAGTTCGTGAGCTGGCTGCAAGACTGGGACCCGCTCCTCAAACCGGCCTGAAGCCTCCGGGTTCAAACCCGCTCGGCCACCCAAGCCTGCACACTGGCCAGCGCGGCGGGCAAAGCCGCTGGCTTGGTGCCCCCGGCCATGGCCATGTCGGGTTTGCCGCCGCCTTTGCCACCCACTTGGCCGGCCACAAAACTGGCCAACTCACCGGCCTTGACTTTGCCTGTTGTATCCGCTGTCACGCCGGCAGCGATTTGTACCTTGTCGCCCTCCACCGCTGTGAGCAAGATCACGGCTGTTTTCAGCTTGTCTTTGAGCTTGTCCACGGTGTCGCGCAGGGTCTTGGCGTCGGCCCCCTCCAGCTTGGCCACCAACAGCTTGACGCCCCGGATGTCCACGGCTTGCGTCATCAACTCGTCGCCCTGGGCCGAGGCCAGCTTGCCTTTGGCAGCGGCCAGTTCTTTTTCCAGCGCTTTAACTTGGTCCAGCACTTGGGCGATGCGGGCGTTGAGCTCCGCCGGTTGGGCTTTGAGCGTGCCAGCGGCTTGGGTCACGGTGTCTTCCAGTGACTGCAAATAAGCCAGCGCGTTCACACCGGTGACGGCCTCGATGCGGCGCACGCCCGCAGCCACACCGCCCTCGCTCACGATCTTGAACAGGCCAATGTCACCCGTGGCCTTGACGTGGGTGCCGCCGCACAACTCGCGGCTGGAGCCAATGTCCAGCACGCGCACGGTCTCGCCGTACTTCTCGCCAAACAGCATCATGGCGCCGGTTTTTTGGGCGCTTTCGATGTCCATCACACGCGCTTGCGCTGCGTTGTTGGCCATGATTTCAGCATTGACTTGCGCTTCGATCTGGCGAATCTCGGCGTCGGTCACAGGCGCGTTGTGGGCAAAGTCAAAACGGGTGCGCTCGGCGTTCACCAAGCTGCCCTTTTGCTGAACATGGCTGCCCAACACTTCGCGCAGGGCCTTGTGCATCAGGTGCGTCGCGCTGTGGTTACGCACGGTGGCATTGCGCACCGCCATGTCCACATGGGCTTGCAGCGCATCGCCCAGCTTCAGGCTGCCCGATTGCACTTCGCCGTGGTGGCCGAACACATCGGCCTTGATCTTGAGCGTGTCCAACACGTTGAACTGACCACCCGCGTGGTGCAGCATGCCCTGGTCGCCCACTTGGCCGCCGGACTCGGCGTAAAACGGTGTGCTGTCCAGCACCACCACACCTGCCTCGCCGGCCTTGAGTTCGGTCACGGCATTGCCATCGGCGAACAAGGCCAGCACTTTGGCGTGGGATGTCAGGTCGTCGTAGCCCACAAAGTCGTTGCCCTCGCCGATGTAGTCCAGCGCCTTGTCCATCTTGAACTTTCCAGCCGCTCGGGCTTGGTTTTTTTGGCGGTCCATGGCGGCATGAAAGCCGGCTTCGTCCACCGACAGTCCCCGCTCGCGGCACACATCGGCCGACAAGTCGAGCGGGAAGCCATAGGTGTCGTGCAACTTGAAGGCCACTTCGCCGGGCAACACCTTCACGCCAGCTTCGAGGGCCGCGTCCAAAATTTGCATGCCGCTTTGCAGCGTTTCAAAGAAGCGCTCTTCTTCGATGCGCAAGATGTCGGTGATGCGCTCGGCTTGGTTGGCCATCTTGGGGTAAGCCGCACCCATCAGCTGCACCAAATCAGGCACCAGCTTGTGGAAGAACGGGGTCTTTTGGCCCAGCAAATAACCGTGGCGAATCGCGCGGCGGACGATGCGCCGCTGCACATATCCTCGGCCTTCGTTGCTGGGCACCACGCCGTCGCTCACCAAAAACGCGGTGGCGCGGATGTGGTCGGCGATCACCCGCAGGGACTTGTTGTTCAAGTCGGTGCAGCCGGTCTCGCGGGATGCGGCCTTGATCAGCGCGTCGAAAATATCGATTTCGTAGTTGCTGTGAACATGTTGAAGAATGGCTGCAAGACGTTCCAGGCCCATGCCGGTGTCCACGCAGGGTGCGGGCAAGGGCGTGACGTCGCCCGTCTCGTCCATGTTGAACTGCATGAACACGTTGTTCCAGATTTCGATGAAACGGTCGCCGTCTTCGTCGGGGCTGCCCGGTGGGCCACCGGGAATGTGCGCGCCATGGTCGTAGAAAATTTCAGAGCAAGGACCACAAGGGCCGGTGTCGGCCATCATCCAGAAGTTGTCGGACTTGTAGCGGCCGCCCTTGTTGTCACCGATGCGGATGATGCGGTTCTCTTGCTGGATGCGCTCGGGCGTCCAGCCTGCTTTGACAAAAATGTCCTGCCAAATCGCATAGGCCTCGTCGTCTTCCATGTACACCGTGGCGTACAGCTTGTCGGCGGGCAGTTTGTAGATCTCGGTCAGCAACTCCCAAGCCCATTGCAGAGACTCGCGCTTGAAGTAGTCACCAAACGACCAGTTGCCCAGCATCTCAAAAAAGGTGTGGTGGCGGGCGGTGTAGCCCACGTTTTCTAAGTCGTTGTGTTTGCCACCGGCGCGCAAGCAGGCTTGTACTGATGCAGCACGCACGTAAGAGCGCTTGTCTTCGCCCAAGAACACGTCTTTGAACTGGACC
>CAMCNQ010000260.1 GCA_945875955.1 Limnohabitans sp. Rim8
CGATGAAGCCGCCAGTGGTAGGCCACTGATTGGGCTGACCTGGGTTGAGTCATCGGATCTCCTGATGGAAAGGCCTCAGCGGCCCAACTGGGTCCAGGTTTCAATCACCGTGTCTGGGTTGAGCGAGATGGAACTGATGCCCTGATCCATCAGCCAGCGGGCGAAGTCTGGATGGTCACTCGGCCCCTGGCCACAAATGCCGATGTATTTGCCCTCGGCCAAACAAGCCGCAATGGCCTGCGAGATCAAGGCCGTCACGGCAGGATCACGCTCGTCAAAGTCATGCGCCAACAACTCCAAACCCGAGTCGCGATCCAGCCCCAGGGTCAACTGGGTCAGGTCGTTTGAGCCGATCGAGAAGCCATCAAAAAAGACCAAGAATTGCTTTGCCAAAATGGCGTTGCTGGGCACTTCGCACATCATGATCAGCTTGAGGTCATTGTCGCCTCGGCGCAGGCCTTGGGTCTCCAGCAACTGAGTGACTTTTTCGGCCTGCCCCAAAGTTCGCACAAATGGCACCATGATCTGCACATTGGTCAAGCCCATCTCACCACGCACCCGTTTGAGGGCCTCGCACTCCATCGCAAAAGCCTCACCGAAGTCTTTGCTGATGTAACGCGCAGCCCCCCTGAAGCCGAGCATGGGGTTTTCTGCCTCTGGCTCATAGCGACTGCCGCCAATCAGCTTTCGGTACTCGTTGCTTTTGAAATCCGACAAGCGCACGATCACCGGCTTGGGCCAAAAAGCCGCCGCGATGCAGGCCACCCCCTCGGCCACTTTGTCGACATAAAACGCACGGGGTGAAGCATGGCCGCGTGCCACAGATTCCACCGCTTTTTTCAGGTCGGCATCGATGGCGGGGTAGTCCAAAATCGCCTTGGGGTGGACCCCAATGTTGTTGTTGATGATGAACTCCAAGCGCGCCAAGCCCACGCCCGCATTGGGCAACTGGGCGAAATCAAACGCCAGCTGAGGGTTGCCCACATTCATCATGATTTTGGTTTTGATATCTGGCAAAACGCCGCGCTGAATTTCGCTGATTTCGGTTTCAAGCAAACCGTCGTAAACATGGCCGGTATCGCCCTCTGCGCAACTGACAGTGACCAAGGTGCCCTCTGCCAATTGCTCTGTGGCATTGCCGCAGCCCACCACGGCAGGAATGCCCAATTCACGGGCGATGATGGCGGCATGGCATGTGCGCCCACCTCGGTTGGTGACAATGGCACTGGCCCGCTTCATGACGGGCTCCCAATTGGGGTCGGTCATGTCGGTCACCAATACATCCCCCGGCTGGACCTTGTCCATCTCACTGATGTTGTGGACCAAGCGCACAGGGCCCGTGCCGATTTTCTGGCCAATCGCCCTGCCCTCGGTCAAGACGGAGCTCTTGCCCTTGAGCTTGTAACGCAACTCGGGCGTGCCTTTGGCTTGGCTTTTCACGGTTTCTGGCCGGGCCTGCAAGATATACAGCAGGCCATCGACGCCATCTTTGCCCCATTCAATGTCCATGGGGCGACCATAGTGCTGTTCAATGATCACCGCATATCGCGCCAACTGCTCCACTTCCGCATCACTCAAACTGTAGCGGTTGCGCAGCTCAGCGGGCACATCGGTGGTTTTCACCAGTTTGCCGGTCTGTGCTTTTTCTTGCGGATCGGCAAACACCATTTCAACCAGCTTGGAGCCCAAATTTCGGCGTATCACGCTGCGGTGGCCAGCGGCCAGCATGGGTTTGTGAACATAAAACTCGTCCGGGTTGACCGCCCCCTGAACCACGGTCTCCCCCAAGCCATAGCTTGAAGTGATAAAGACCACGTCTTCAAAACCCGATTCGGTGTCGATGGTGAACATCACCCCTGCAGCCCCCAAATCTGAGCGAACCATGCGCTGCACACCGGCAGACAAGGCCACATCGGCATGTGCAAAGCCCTTGTGCACCCGATAACTGATGGCCCGGTCGTTGTACAAGGAGGCGAAAACCTCTTTCATTTTGTGCAGCACGTCCTCAATGCCGACCACGTTCAAAAAGCTTTCCTGCTGACCCGCAAAAGAGGCATCGGGCAAGTCTTCGGCCGTGGCCGATGAGCGCACGGCAAATGAGGCCTCGGTATTCGTGCCCAGCAAGACCACAAAGGCCTCACGAATGGCCAACTCCAAGTCACTGGGAAAGGGCTGGGCTTGGACCATGGCGCGGATGTCGGCGCCGGCCACCGACAAGGCACGAACATCTTCCGTGTCCAGCGCGTCCAAGCGGGCGTTGATGCGTTCGGCCAAGCCGTCAAAGGCCAAAAATTGTCGAAATGCATGGGCGGTTGTGGCAAAACCTGTTGGCACCCGAACGCCAGAGGGCAGCTGGGAAATCATCTCCCCCAAGCTGGCATTTTTGCCACCCACTGCCTCGACATCGGCCATGCGCAATCGCTCAAAGGGAACGACCAAGGCGTTCTCGCTGAAAAGTTCAGACATACAAGCTCCAAAGTTAAAAACCGGGCTCCACAGCGCACACTGAAGTTTTGTTATTTATTAAGGTGCCCGACAATCTGCCTGCCGTGGATAATCGTTTCATTTTAGGGCGCTTGACTCCCTCAGCTTTAGAAATCATTGCACCCATGCCCAATCGCACCGTTTTTTTCGTCTCCGATGGCACTGGCATCACCGCCGAGACTTTTGGCAATGCCATCTTGGCCCAATTCAACATGAAGCCCCGGCATGTTCGCCTGCCCTTCACCGACACGATTGACAAAGCCCATCAAGCCGTCAGGCAAATCAACCACACGGCGGAAACGGAAGGTGTGAAACCCATCGTTTTCACCACCTTGGTGAACATGGATGTGCTCAAGGTCCTGCAAGACCAGTGCAAAGGCATGCTGCTGGACATGTTCGGCACCTTTGTGAACCCCTTGGAGGCAGAGCTGGGCATGAAATCCCACCACCGCGTGGGTCGTTTTTCAGACGTCAGCAAAAGTCAGGAATACCACGACCGAATTGAGGCGATCAATTTCTCTTTGGCGCACGACGATGGCCAGTCCAACCGGGACCTGGATTCGGCCGAAGTGATTTTGGTGGGGGTCAGCCGCAGCGGCAAAACCCCAACCAGCCTTTACCTGGCCATGCAGCATGGCCTCAAAGCCGCCAACTACCCCTTGATTCCTGAAGACTTTGACCGAAAGCAACTGCCCCCGGCCTTGGTGCCACATCGGAAAAAAATATTTGGCCTGAGCATTCACCCTGATCGCTTGGCCGAAATCCGGGCCGAGCGCCGACCCAACTCCCGCTATGCCAGCCTAGAAAATTGTCGAATGGAGGTCTCTGAGGCAGAAGCCATGATGCGACGTTCGGGCATTCGTTGGCTGTCCACCACGACCAAATCCATTGAAGAAATCGCGACCACGATCTTGCAAGAAATCAAGCCGGAAAGGCTGATTTACTGAAAACCCGGGCCTGTTTGAGGCCCTCGAACATTCAAGCCAGTGTCTGCGCCATTTGTTCAGCGCATTCACGCGCTTGGTCTGCATCGCTGGCTTCGACCATCACCCGCACCAAGGGCTCCGTGCCACTGGCACGGATCAACACCCGCCCCGAATCACCCAACAGGGCTTCTGCGGCCCGTTTGGCATCCCACAGAGGTTGGTGCGCCTGCCAATCAAACCCTGGCTTCAAACGCACATTGATCAAGGTTTGCGGAAACAACGTCACACCCTGCAGCATTTGCGCCATGGTTTGGCCACTGCCCACACAGGCTTGCAAAACCTGCAGAGCGCTGACCAAACCATCGCCTGTGGTGTGCTTGTCCAAGGCCAACAAATGCCCTGAGCCTTCGCCGCCCAAGAGCCAGCCTTTCTCATGCAAAACCTCCAGCACATAACGGTCCCCCACATTGGCCCGCACAAACGCCACGCCACGCGCCTTGAGGGCCACCTCGACGGCCAGATTGGTCATCAAGGTGCCCACAACCCCGGGCACAGCCTCGTCACGGGCCAAACGGTCGACCACCATCAGATACAACAGTTCATCGCCATTGAACAGTCGCCCAGTGCCATCTACAAATTGCAAACGATCGGCATCGCCGTCCAAGGCAATGCCGTAATCGGCCGCGTGCGCCTTGACCGACTCAACCAGGGCCTGCGGTTGCGTGGCCCCCACCCCTTTGTTGATGTTCAAGCCATCGGGCGAACAGCCCATGGCGATCACCTCGGCACCCAGTTCATGAAACACTTTAGGGGCAATTTGATAGGCCGCGCCATGGGCGGCGTCCACCACGATTTTCAAGCCCTTGAGCGTCAGTTCGTTTGAAAATGTGCTCTTGCAAAACTCGATATAACGTCCGGCCGCGTCGTTGAGTCGGCGGGTCTTACCCAATGAAGCGGAGTTCGCCCAAACAGGATCAGCCAACAATATCTGCTCCACCTGCGCCTCCCATGCGTCAGGCAGCTTTTTGCCTTGGGCGCTGAAGAACTTGATGCCATTGTCTTCAAACGGGTTGTGACTGGCGCTGATCACCACCCCCAGCGAGGCCCTTTGCGCACGGGTCAAATAGGCCACGGCCGGAGTGGGCACGGGGCCCAATAAAACCAC
>CAMCNQ010000261.1 GCA_945875955.1 Limnohabitans sp. Rim8
CGGCAGCTTCGCCAGGGGTGTTGTAGGTGTGCGCGAATTCGCTGATGTCTGCACCAGCCGCAAACAGGCCTGGTTGCACCCCCTCCAGCGTGAGCAGTCGGGTCTGCGGCGCGCCTGTGGCAGTGGCCACCAGCTTGGGCAAGGCGCGCCACATGGCCCGCGAAAACGCGTTCTTGCGTGCCGGGTGGTTGATCACGATGCGGGCGATCGGGCCGCTTTGGTGCAGCTCAAGCAGTTCCATGTTGGGGTCCAGTGACTGCGGGTGGGCAGCGGTTGCGTTGGGGTTGCAAGCAATGATAATATGTCCGTACAACTTTGCAAGTCCTGCGTGTGGTTGTGGCTGCCACTGCAGCCCGCATGCAGCTTGGTCGTCTGTGGAGAGGTTTTTCATGCGTTACCAGATCGGTCCCAAAGCCTATGCCTGGCCCGGCAATGCCAGGCTGGCCCTGTCGGTGGTCGTCAACGTCGAGGAGGGGGCCGAGGCCAACATCCTGGATGGCGACAAGTACCCCGAGCCGGTGGACGAGATGGGCATCTCTCTCAAGCGGACCATGCGCAACCATGGCAACGAGTCCAACTACCGCTATGGCATCAACCGCGGTGCGCCCCGTGTGATGCGCCTGTTGGCCAAATACGGCATACGTGCCACCATCACTGGCTGCGCGCTGGCGCTGGAGCGCGCGCCCGAGCTGACGCGCGAGATCGTGCATCAGGGCCACGAAGTCACCTCACACGGCTACCGTTGGGCGCACCAGTTTTCAATGAGCGAGGACGAAGAGCGGGCCTACATCCGCAAGGCCGTGGACTCGATCACGCAGAGCACTGGGCGGCGTCCTCAGGGATGGTTGTCGCGTTACCTCACCACCGACAACACGCGCCGCTTGCTGATCGAAGAGGGTTTTCTGTACCACATGGATGATTTTTCAGACGACGCGCCGTTTTGGGATTCGCACGCCGGAAAGCCCATCGTGGTGCTGCCCTACCAGCTGGACAACAACGACATGAAAATGTGGTCCGAGGGTTCTTACACGCCCGACCAGTGGCTCAAGTACGCCAAGGACAACCTTGACTGGGCGCTGGCCGAGGGGGAGCACGAGGTCAATGTGATGTCGATTGGGCTGCACCTGCGCATCATCGGGCGGCCTGGCCGCATCTGGGCTTTGGAGCAATTTCTGTCCTATGCCGCCGAGCGGGCTGCGCAACCGGACGGGGTGTGGATCGCCACCCGCGAGGAAATCGCCCGGCACTTTGCCCACCAAGTGCCCTGGCAGGCCTGAGATGGACTGGGCGCGCTGGCTGCGGGCGGGGGACCACTTGGTCTGTTCGCACATGTCCAGCGAGCCGGTGGCTTTGCTGCAATCGCTGGCCCAATCGCTGACCGAATCGCTGACCGAATCGCTGGCGTCATCGGCACCGCCCTTGCCCCTGCACCTGATGCTGGGCGTGCCTTTTTCAGATGCCGCACAAGCCCTGCCCTCGGACTGTGAAATCACCGTTTACGGCGGCATGGGCAGCGCCTCGCGTCTTGCGCAGGCGCGGCCCGTGCACCTGAGCCCCTTGCGCTACAGCCTTTGTGCGCAGGTCTACCAGCAAGGCTTGTGGCCGGTCGATGTGGTGCTGGTGAGTCTGGCGCGAAACGCCGAAGGGCATCTGTACCTGGGGGCCTCGCATGGGCCGGCACTGGCTGCGGCGCGAAGGGCACGCCATGTCATCGCCGAAGTCAACGCGCAGTCACCCTGTGTTTCCGGCGCGCGGTGGCCCGACGACATCCCGCTGGCAGCGGTGTTGGAGGTCGACCACGAACCCGCGCCTGTGCGCCAGTCGGCTCCAAGCCAAGTCGAGCAGGCCATCGCAGGCCATGTGGCAGCTCTGGTGCCTGACGGTGCCTGCTTGCAGGTGGGCATCGGGGCCTTGCCATCGGCGATGCTGACCGCGCTGTCGTCGCACCGGCACCTGGGGGTGCACAGCGGCATGTACACCGACGACCTGCAGGCACTGGTTGACGCCGGCGCTGTAGACCATTCCCGCAAAACCCGCGATCCTGGCGTGGCGGTGGTGGGCTGCGTGGTGGGCAGCCGTTCGCTGTACCGCAGCGTGCACCAGCATTCCGCTGTCTGCCTGCGCAGCCCTGATCTCACCCACGATGCGGCCTTCATTGCCGGCATCGACGATTTCTTCAGCCTCAACAGTGCGATCGAGGTGGATCTCTTGGGCAATGTCAATGCCGAGGCCGTGCTTGGGCAGGACGCAAGGTGGCGTCATGTGGGTGGCGTCGGCGGCCTTCCCGATTTTGTTCGGGCGGCGCAGTGCGCCAAGCGCGGACAGTCCGTGATGGCCCTGCCGTCGCGCTCGGCGGGTCAGCAGCCGCGCATCGTGGCGCGTCTGAGCGGCCCCTGCACCGTGGCGGCCAGCGATGCCGACCTGATCTGCACCGAGTACGGCGTGGCTCGCCTTCGCCATGCCAGTCTCGACCAGCGTGTGCGAAGCATGCTGGCCATCGCCCATCCGCAAGACCGCGATGCCTTGGCCATGGCCGCGCACGGCCTGGGTCTGGTGTAAGACCGAGCTTGCTGACTGCCCTTAAGGAGACTTACCATGACCGTGCCACCCGAGCTTTCTGTCACGTTTCAGCGCCCCGCGTTGTCTCGCCAGGTGCCATTGGCGAACTTGTCTTTGCACTGCCTTGATTGGTCGGGTTCGGGTGTGCCGGTGCTGCTGCTGCACCCCAACCGCACCAATGCCCGGGTGTGGGATTTCGTGGTCGAGCACGCCACACTGCCCAACCGTTTTATCGCGCCGGATGCGCGTGGCCATGGCTTGTCGGACTACCCGGCCCAAGGCTACGCCTACAAAGATTATCTGGATGACCTGCGCGCTTTGCTCGATGCGCTGCAGGTGCCCCGCGTGCATCTGGTGGGTGCGGCCACTGGCGGCAACTTGGCTTTGCTGCTGGCCTCCGAAAGCCCGCAGCGCGTGGCCAGCGTGACCGTGGTCGACCCTGGCCTGTCGCTGGACCCAGAGATCAGTGCCCGTGTGCGCGCCCAGATGCTGCGCGAGTTTCGCTTTGCCTCGTTGGCCGAAGCCCGCGCCCGCATGCCCTTCTCAGACCGCTGGAGCGATGCCATGAAGGCGCATTACAGCCAGCATTCGTTTCGCCCCTTGCTTGACGGCGCGGTTGAATGGCGCTACTACCCGGCCGGCGTCGTCGAGACCGAGCACATGCTGGAGGAGCCGATCTGGGACCGCATCCAAGTGCGCTGCCCCAGCCTGGTGCTGCGGGGTTCACATTCGGCGGTGTTTGGTACGGCCAACATGGAGCGGCTGTGCGCACTGATCCCCGGTTCGCGGCATGCCGAGATCGATGCCGATCACCGCGTGAGTCAGGACAACCCGCGCGCGCTGGCGGCGTTGATCGATGGCTTCATCGCGTCGCTCTGATGGCGTCTGGTCTGCGTGAAACAAGCGCTGAAGTGTCGCCAATGGGCGTTTGCCCATGCTTGGCGTCTATAGCCTGACACCACAGCCATTGAGATTGATCGCGCGGGTGACTTGAGCGCTTTGAGCGCTCTTTCAGCTGCCATGGTATTTGTTGCGATGGGATTGCTTGACCGAGCAGCTTCAAGAAATAAAACCCATTACAAATCAGTGGCTTTTTCCATTTTTTTACCGTCCAGGACCTTTGCCACCTCCAGCGGGCGAACCTTGTCCAGCGCCCATTCCAGAACCTGAACCAACACCAAGACCCGAATTGGTTTTTGGACCTGCACCAACGCCTGTTGGTGCGCTTGGCAATGTGACGCCCTTTTCAGCAGCTCGCACTGTCATCTTGTCGTGGTGGTCTGTGCGAAAAGCATCCCGTTCTTTGTCAGTTTTCAAAGCGCGCATTTTTGTTTGGTATTCGGTCCGCTCAGCAGCGGTCATCAGTTGTGAGCCGTAAATTTGGACTTGGACTTGGACTTGGACTTGGGCTTGAACTTGATCTTGTGCAAAGACTTGTCCAATGCCAATCAAAGAAGAACCGGCCACAAGTGCGGCGGTCAGCCATGTTGCGCGCGACATTTGTTTTTTCATATTTCCATTCATGTAAGTTGAAACCCATCCTATGCTTTGGCTTGAAGAATCTGTTGATCCATGTCATGTTTCTTCAAGTGCGTGAATGAATCGGTTGAGATGCATCAATATCAATTTCGCGCTTAAAAATACGGTGAAAGCGTGCCCATGATTGACTTTTATAAGGACACAGAAAAAGGAAATTTAGTCAGTCATCTATGAACACTTTTTTCATAGAAACCCCATCAATCTGACCCATAAAAATCATGAACAACAATTTCCAAAAGATATCTGTAGCGCTCTTCATTGCATTGTCATTAACCGCTTGCGGGGGAAGTGACAGCGATTATCCTGGCCCTCCCATGATGGTCAGCGAAGATGGTATTTCAACATTCTCCAGTTCGAACTTGAACTATGCATTGACCCAGCTGCCCCTTGAAGCCATCAGTACAACAGAGGCGACATCTCTTACATTCATGCGCGAGGAAGAAAAACTTACCAACAACGTTTACAAGCTACTT
>CAMCNQ010000262.1 GCA_945875955.1 Limnohabitans sp. Rim8
TTAGAGAGGCCGCGCCGGTTTGTGACAGCTTGACGGGAAAACCGGGTCGCTGGCTCATGCCACCTCCGGGGTGCCCAAACGGTCCAAGGTCTGGGACCAATGCGCCAAGTTCGCGTGATCGGTCAAATCCACCTTCAGGGGCGTGACCACCACATGACCCAGGTCGGCGGCGTGAAAATCGGTGCCTTCACTGTCGTCCATGGCCGCACCGGCTTTGCCAATCCAGTACATGGTCTGTCCCCGGGGGTCGACCTGTGTGATGACCGGTTCGGCCGCATGGCGTCTCCCCAAACGGCACATGCGTATGGGTTTGATTTGCTCAAACGGCAAGTTGGGAATGTTCACATTCAGCAGCCAAGGCTGCGAGCCCACCAAAGCGCCCGCTTGCATTTGACAAACCAGCTCTTTGATTTTGGCCGCAGCCGCATCCAGATGCGCCCAGCCCTTTTCCATTTGCGACACCGCCATGGCTGGAATGCCAAACAAAAAGCCCTCCATGGCAGCGCCCACCGTACCGGAATACAAGGTGTCGTCGCCCATATTGGCACCGTTGTTGATGCCCGAAACCACCAAGTCTGGCCGGTAACCCAACAAACCCGTCAAGGCAATGTGAACACAGTCCGCCGGCGTGCCGTTGACGTAGCGAAAACCATTGTCAGCGCGTTGCACATACAAGGGGGTGTGCAAGGTCAAGGCATTGGATTTGGCGCTGTTGTTGTGCTCGGGGGCCACCACTTCCACCTCGGCGATGGTTTTGAGCGCGGCATAAAGGGCCACGATCCCTTCGGCACGAAAGCCATCGTCGTTGGAAATCAAAATTTTCATGGTGTACCCCTGTCAAGCTCTGATTGTAGGCGCGCAAGCGCCTTGTTCTCTTTTGCCAGGGCAAGGCCAATTGGTCGCTAGGGGGACATGGACAGGCCGCTTTTGCCTCAGATGCAGCCACAATGGAACGCATTCAATGAGGAGAATCTGTATGCACGCTTGGCTTTGCGAGAACCCGGTCGGGGTTGAAGCGCTGACTTGGAAAGAACTGCCTACGCCCACACCGGGGCCCGGTCAGGTGCTGATCGAAATTCAGGCCGCCAGCCTGAACTTTCCCGATCTGTTGATTGTGCAAAACAAATACCAAATGAAACCGGCACTGCCTTTTGTGCCCGGCTCCGAATACGCCGGCGTGGTGCAAGCCCTGGGCGACGGTGTCTCGCACCTGCAAGTGGGGCAAAGCGTGGCTTGTTTGTCTGGCACAGGCGGGTTTGGCACCCACACGCTGGCACCGGCCCAGCTTTGCATGCCTTTGCCGCCAGGTTTTTCAGCCATCGATGGCGCGGCGTTCATCATGACCTATGCCACCTCGCACCATGCACTGGTTGACCGGGCGGCCTTGAAAGCCGGTGAAACGGTCTTGGTGCTGGGCGCAGCCGGGGGTGTGGGCACCGCCGCCATCCAAATCGCCAAGGCCATGGGCGCGCGGGTGATTGCGGGCGCATCCACCGACGAGAAATGCCAACTGTGTACCACCTTGGGGGCCGATGCCACCGTGAACTACAGCCGCGAAAACCTGCGTGAAAGCCTGAAAACGCTCACCGAAGGGCGCGGCCCCGACGTGGTCTATGACCCGGTGGGCGGTGACCTGGCCGAGCCGGCATTTCGCTCCATCGCTTGGCGCGGGCGATATCTGGTGGTGGGTTTTGCCGCCGGCCCCATCCCCGCCCTGCCCTTGAATTTGACCCTGCTCAAAGGCGCTTCTTTGGTCGGGGTATTTTGGGGCGATTTCGCCAAGCGCGAACCAAAGGCCAATGCCGCCATGATGGGCGAATTGGCCCAGTGGTACGGCCAAGGCAAGATCAAGCCTGTGATTGACCGAACCCTGCCCATGAGCGATTTGCACGCCGCCTACACCCTGATGGGTTCGCGCAGCGTCAAAGGCAAATTGGTCATGGTCAATTGAGCCTGGCTGACTGATCTGAACCCGAAGAGCGCCAAGAAAAAAGGAGGCCAATGGCCTCCTTTTTCATGGCACGGCTGCATGAGCCGTGTCGTTGCCTTTCACCCGGCCGTGGCCTCTTCTGGCTCGGCAGGCTCAGACCGGGATGCCCGGCTTTCCTTTTTGGGCGTGGGCGTGATGTCGAGCAAAACCTCGTCTTTGTCGTCGATGTCCACCGTCAGGCGGCCACCGTCGATCAAACGGCCAAACAAGAGTTCGTCGGCCAAGGCCTTGCGGATGGTGTCTTGAATCAAACGCTGCATGGGTCGCGCGCCCATCAAGGGGTCAAAGCCCTTCTTGCCCAAGAACTGGCGCAGTTTGTCGGTGAAGGTGACCTCGACTTTCTTCTCGCCCAATTGGGTTTCCAATTGCAGCAAGAATTTGTCGACCACGCGCAAGATGATCTGCTCGTCCAGGGGACGGAAGCTGACGATGGCATCCAAACGGTTGCGAAACTCGGGGGTGAACAAGCGCTTGATGTCCACCATTTCGTCGCCCGCCGCACGCGGATTGGTAAAACCGATGGTGGCTTTGTTCATGGTCTCGGCGCCCGCATTGGTGGTCATGATCACGATCACATTGCGGAAGTCGGCCTTGCGCCCGTTGTTGTCGGTCAAGGTGCCGTGGTCCATCACCTGCAACAAAACGTTGAAGATGTCGGGATGCGCTTTTTCTATTTCGTCGAGCAAAAGCACGCAATGCGGCTTTTTGGTCACGGCCTCGGTCAACAAGCCGCCTTGGTCAAAACCCACATAGCCCGGAGGGGCACCGATCAAGCGACTCACCGCATGGCGCTCCATGTACTCGGACATGTCAAAGCGGATCAGGTCAATGCCCAAAATGTAGGCCAACTGCTTGGCCGCCTCGGTCTTGCCAACCCCGGTGGGGCCAGAAAAGAGGAATGAACCAATCGGTTTGTCGGTTTTGCCCAAGCCTGAACGTGCCATTTTGACGGCCGAGGCCAGCACTTCCAGGGCTTTGTCTTGGCCAAAAACCACCGACTTGAGGTCGCGCTCAATGGTTTGCAGCTTGCTGCGGTCGTCGTTGGACACGTTGGCCGGAGGAATCCGGGCGATCTTGGCCACGATGTCTTCAATTTCGGCCTTGCCAATCGTCTTCTTGCGCTTGGAGGGCACCTGAATGCGCTGGGCTGCACCGGCCTCGTCGATCACATCGATGGCCTTGTCAGGCAATTGGCGGTCATTGATGAACTTGGCCGACAACTCGGCAGCCGCTTGCAAGGCAGCGATGGTGTACTTCACGCTGTGGTGGTCCTCGAAACGGCTTTTCAGCCCTTTGAGGATGTCCACGGTTTCCGAGACAGTGGGCTCAACCACATCGATCTTTTGAAAGCGACGGCTCAAGGCGGCGTCTTTTTCGAAAATACCACGGTATTCGGTGAAGGTGGTCGCCCCAATGCACTTGAGTTGGCCACTGGAGAGCGCCGGTTTCAACAGGTTGGATGCATCGAGGGTTCCCCCGGAAGCGGCCCCGGCACCGATCAAGGTGTGGATTTCGTCAATGAACAAAATGCCATTGGGTTTGTCTTTGAGTGACTTGAGCACGCCTTTTAAGCGCTGCTCAAAATCACCCCGGTACTTGGTGCCCGCCAACAAAGCACCCATGTCCAGCGAGTAAACCGTGGCTTGCGACAAAATGTCGGGCACCATGCCCTGGGTGATGCGCCAAGCCAAGCCTTCGGCGATGGCGGTCTTGCCCACACCCGCCTCGCCCACCAGCAAGGGGTTGTTTTTGCGACGACGGCAAAGGATCTGTATGGTGCGCTCAACTTCGTACTCGCGGCCAATCAAGGGGTCAATTTTGCCCTCTTTGGCCGCTTGGTTGAGGTTGTTGGTGTACTGCTCCAAGGGTGAGGCTTTTTCGCTGCGCTCACCGCCAGAGCCGCCATCTTCGCCTTCGCTGCTGGCCGGGTTCTCGGCAGATTTGCTGGCCTCGGGGGGGTCGCTCTTGCGAATGCCGTGAGCAATGAAATTGACCACGTCAAGGCGGGTGATGCCTTGCTGATGCAGGTAATAAACCGCATGCGAGTCTTTTTCGCCAAAGATGGCCACCAGCACATTCGCGCCCGTGACTTCTTTCTTACCGCTGCCGGTGGATTGCACATGCATGATGGCACGTTGAATGACCCGCTGAAAACCCAAGGTGGGCTGGGTGTCCACTTCTTCGGTCCCCGCCAACTGAGGGGTGTTGTCCTTGATGAAGTTGCTCAAGGCTTTGCGCAGGTCATCGATGTTGGCGGCGCAAGCACGCAAAACTTCGGCCGCGCTGGGGTTGTCCAACAAAGCCAGCAACAAGTGCTCGACGGTGATGAATTCGTGGCGCTGCTGGCGGGCCTCAACAAAGGCCATGTGCAAGCTGACTTCCAATTCTTGGGCAATCATGTGATTTCCTTTTTGCCTTGCTGAGAGAGATGGTAACGATTTGGGGGGGCTTGCCCGCTATTCAATAGGTTCACTGACACATTGCAGGGGGTGTCCCGCCTGCTTGGCCGCATCAA
>CAMCNQ010000263.1 GCA_945875955.1 Limnohabitans sp. Rim8
AGCCGCTGATGTACAAAAAAATTGCGGTTCACCCCGGCACCCGCAAGCTGTTCGCAGACAAGCTGAGTGCGCAAGGCCTGGGCGAAACCCTGGGCGACGACATGGCCAAAGCCTACCGCGCCGCTCTGGACGCGGGCAAGAACACCACCGAACCCGTCTTGACCAACTTCAAGACCAAGTTCACTGTGGACTGGGCACCCTTCATGGGCAAGAAGTGGACCGATGCGGGCGACACCTCCATCCCCTTGGCCGACTGGAAGCGCTTGGCCGAGAAGATCACCACCATTCCGGAGTCGGTCACACCGCACCAGTTGGTGAAAAAGGTCTACGACGACCGCGCCGCCATGGGCCGTGGTGACATGCCCGTTGACTGGGGCATGGGCGAGCACATGGCCTTTGCTTCTTTGGTGGCCAGTGGTTTTCCCGTGCGTTTGTCTGGCGAAGATTCCGGCCGTGGCACCTTCACCCACAGACACGCGGTGGTCCACGACCAAAAGCGTGAAAAATGGGATTCCGGCTCTTACGTGGCCTTGCAAAACGTGTCTGACAAACAGGCCCCTTTCGTGGTCATCGACTCCATCCTGTCCGAAGAAGCGGTGCTGGGTTTTGAATACGGCTATGCATCCAACGACCCCAACACCTTGGTCGTGTGGGAAGCCCAGTTTGGTGACTTTGCCAATGGTGCCCAAGTGGTGATCGACCAGTTCATCGCCTCGGGCGAAGTCAAGTGGGGCCGAGTCAACGGCCTGACCTTGATGCTGCCCCACGGCTACGAAGGCCAAGGTCCGGAGCACAGCTCGGCCAGGGTGGAGCGCTTCATGCAGCTGGCCGCAGACACCAACATGCAATTGGTGCAGCCCACCACGGCCAGCCAAATCTTCCATGTGCTGCGCCGCCAGATGGTGCGCGACCTGCGCAAACCGCTGGTCATCTTCACGCCCAAGTCTTTGCTGCGCAACAAGGACGCGACCAGCCCGGTGTCCGAGTTCACCAAAGGCAGTTTCCAAACCGTGATCCCCGAGAACAAGACCCTCAATGCCGACAAGGTCAAGCGCGTCATTGCCTGCTCGGGCAAGGTGTATTACGACTTGGTCAAACAGCGTGAAGCCAAAGGCACAGAGGACGTGGCCATCATCCGCCTGGAGCAGCTCTACCCCTTCCCGCACAAGGCGTTTGCGGCCGAGCTCAAGAAGTACCCGAACGCCACCGACATCGTCTGGTGTCAAGACGAACCCCAAAACCAGGGGGCCTGGTTCTTCATCCAGCACAACATCCACGAGAACATGCTTGAAGCGCAAAAACTCGGTTATGCCGGTCGCGCCGCTTCGGCCTCGCCTGCGGTGGGTTATTCACACCTGCACCAAGACCAGCAAAAAGCACTGATTGAAGCGGCTTTTGCCAAGCTCAAAGGCTTTGTGCTGACCAAGTGACCCCCCACATAACAAGTACGCGTTTAAACTTTTAAGAGAATTCAAAATGGCTATCGTTGAAGTCAAAGTTCCACAGCTTTCAGAGTCTGTTGCAGAAGGCACCCTGGTCACCTGGAAGAAAAGGCCTGGTGAGGCCGTTGTCATGGACGAAATCCTGGTCGACATTGAAACCGACAAAGTGGTTCTGGAAGTGCCCGCCCCGGCCTCGGGTGTGATGTCCCAAATCATCAAAAACGACGGTGCTTCGGTGGCCAGCGAAGAAGTGATTGCGCTCATCGACACCGACCCCTCGGCCAAAGCCAGTCCGCCGGAAATCAAGTCGGCGTCATCCCAGGCCATGACAGCGCCTTCAGCGCCTGCAGCATCAGCATCTCCTTCGGCCAAATCCATGGCCGGTGTGGCCATGCCAGCGGCGGCCAAACTCATGGCCGACAACCAAATGGCCTCGGGTTCAGTGCCGGGTTCCGGCAAAGACGGCCGTGTCACCAAGGGCGATGTCTTGTCTGCTGTGGCCTCGGCTGGCGCGCAGGTCACTGCGGCGGTCACTGCAGCGGTCATTCCCACCGGCGTGCCCACCAAGGTACTGCCCCAGGTGTCGTCGCCTGCCATCAACTTGGGCGACCGCCCCGAGCAGCGCGTGCCCATGACCCGTTTGCGTGCCCGTGTGGCTGAGCGTTTGTTGCAATCGCAATCGACCAATGCCATCTTGACCACCTTCAACGAAATCAACATGGCCCCGGTCATGGAGATGCGCAAGCGCATGCAAGAGCGTTTCGAAAAAGAGCATGGCGTGAAGCTGGGTTTCATGAGCTTCTTCGTCAAAGCAGCGGTGCATGCTCTGAAGAAATTCCCGGTGCTCAACGCCTCGGTGGATGGCAACGACATTGTTTACCACGGCTATTTCGACATCGGCATTGCGGTGGGCTCACCCCGTGGTTTGGTGGTGCCGATTTTGCGCAACGCCGACCAGATGAGTTTTGCCGACATCGAAAAGAAAATTGCCGAATTCGGTCAGAAGGCCAAAGACGGCAAGCTGGGCATTGAAGACATGACCGGTGGCACGTTCTCGATCTCCAATGGCGGCACCTTCGGCTCCATGATGTCCACCCCCATCATCAACCCACCGCAGTCGGCGATTTTGGGCGTGCATGCGACCAAAGACCGCGCCATGGTGGAAAACGGCCAAGTCGTGGTGCGCCCGATGAACTACTTCGCCATGTCGTATGACCACCGCATCATCGACGGCCGCGAAGCCGTGTTGGGCTTGGTGGCGATGAAAGAGGCGCTGGAAGATCCAGCCCGCTTGTTGTTCGACATCTGAGTTCTGCGTGTCCTGGTTTTACCTGCTGCTGGCCGGTTTTCTGGAGATGGGTTGGCCCTTGGGCTTTAAGTTGTCTCAGCAACCGGCATACCGCACCACCGGTATTGTGTTGGCGATTGTTGCGTTGGCACTCAGCGGCTACTTGCTTTGGCTGGCCCAACGGGAAATTCCGATGGGCACCGCTTACGCGGTTTGGACGGGAATCGGCGGGGCAGGGACTTTTTTAATTGGCGTTGTTTTTTTTGGTGACGCCGCATCAATGGCCCGGTTTTCTGGCGTTGCCATGATCGTGGCCGGCGTCATCACCCTCAAAATGGCGCACTGAGTGCAGTGCATGAAGGAATACACATGAGCAAACAATTCGACGTGGTTGTCATCGGCGGCGGCCCTGGTGGCTACATTGCCGCCATTCGGGCGGCCCAACTCGGTTTTCAAGTCGCCTGCATCGACGAGTGGAAAAACGCCGCCGGTGGCCCCGCGCCCGGTGGCACTTGCACCAACGTGGGTTGCATCCCGTCCAAGGCGCTGCTGCAGTCCAGCGAGCACTTTGACCATGCCAATCACCACTTTGCCGACCACGGCATCAGTGTGTCTGACGTGAAGATGGACATGGCCAAAATGCTGGCCCGCAAAGACACCGTGGTCAAGCAAAACAACGACGGTATTCTTTACCTGTTCAAGAAAAACAAGGTCACTTTTTTCCACGGTCGCGGCAGCTTTGTGGGTCAGGCCGAAGGCGGCTACGACATCAAGGTGAGTGGCAAAACCGAGGAGTCCATCACAGGCAAACAGATCATCATTGCCACCGGCTCCAACGCCCGTGCCTTGCCCGGCACCCCGTTTGACGAAGTCAATGTCTTGTCCAACGATGGCGCTTTGCGCTTGGGCGCTGTGCCCAAAAAAATGGTCTTGATCGGCTCCGGCGTGATCGGCCTGGAAATGGGCTCGGTCTGGCGTCGTTTGGGCGCTGACGTCACCATTCTTGAAGGTCTGCCCACCTTCTTGGGCGCGGTCGACCAGCAAATCGCCAAAGAAGCCAAGAAAGCCTTTGAAAAGCAAGGTTTGAAGATCGAGTTGGGTGTGAAGGTCGGTGAGATTGTCAACGGCAAAAAAGGCGTCACCGTCAACTACACCAACGCCAAAGGCGAAGCCCTGGTGCTGGACGCGGACAAGCTCATCATTTCGATCGGTCGCGTGGCCAACACCATTGGCCTGAACGCCGAGGCTGTGGGCCTGCAGCTCGACGAGCGCGGCGCGATTGTGGTGGACGCCGATTGCAAAACCAACCTGCCTGGCGTGTGGGCCGTGGGTGACGTGGTGCGTGGCCCCATGCTGGCGCACAAGGCAGAAGAAGAGGGCGTGGCTGTTGCCGAGCGCATCGCGGGCCAGCACGGGCATGTGAATTTCAACACCATCCCTTGGGTCATTTACACCAGCCCCGAAATCGCTTGGGTGGGCCGCACCGAGGAGCAGCTCAAAGCCGACGGCGTGGCCTACAAGGCGGGCACTTTCCCCTTCCTCGCCAACGGTCGGGCGCGGGCTTTGGGTGACACCACTGGCATGGTCAAGTTCTTGGCCGATGCCAAGACCGACGAAATTTTGGGCGTTCACATGGTGGGGCCGCAAGTGTCGGAGTTGATCTCCGAAGCTGTGGTGGCCATGGAGTTCCGTGCATCGGCCGAAGACATCGCCCGCATTTGCCATGCGCATCCGTCTCTGTCAGAAGCGACCAAAG
>CAMCNQ010000264.1 GCA_945875955.1 Limnohabitans sp. Rim8
CCAGCCCACCATGTCCTCCAAAAAACACCAGGCCGACTTCAAAGAAATCCAACAACTGGAGTTGCTGCGCCAGCACCGCAGGGCGCATCGACAGCACCTGAACATTTCGCCCAAGGTCATGCCAGGACATTTGGCCACCGATCAACCCACCCAAGGCCAAAGGCTGGCCGACACCGTGGCCCGAACGGTGGGGTCGTGGCGCTTCATTCTGCTTCAAAGCACGGCCATCTTTTTTTGGATCGCTGGCAATGCCATGACCGGGTCGCAAGCTTGGGACCCTTACCCCTTCATCTTGCTGAATTTGCTGCTGTCTTTTCAGGCGGCTTACACCGCGCCCGCCATCATGATGAGCCAAAACCGCCAGTCCGAATTGGACCGCCGCCAAGCACAAAGCGACTACGAAATCAACGTCAAAGCCGAACTTGAAATCGAGTTGTTGCACGACAAAATCGACATCCTCAAAGAGCAAGAACTGCTGTCGCTCAGCCAAGCCGTGCATGACTTGTCCGAGCAAGTGCGCTTGTTGTCTGCGCAGATGCCCAAAGCGGCTTGACGCGGATGACCAGCGCCCTGTCTGCGCCCCATCAACACAGCCCTTGACTGAAAGGCTTGCGTTCGGTGCCGCACTGAAGTTCAAGGGGTTGGTGTGTATCAATGCGATTTCTTCATCTTTAAAGGGAACCCGCATGAAAAAATACCTAACCACTCAGGCTGCGCTTTTGTGCTTGAGCTTGATCTGCGTCACGGCCGCGCAGGCAGACTTGATCAGCAAGCCCGACTACAAAACAGGCAAAACACGCATCAGCGAAGCCTACAAGGCCGACAAAACCGCTTGCAAATCACTGGCCAGCAATGCCAAAGACATTTGCGAAGAAGAAGCCAAAGCCAAAGAAAAAGTGGCCCGCGCAGAGCTGGAATTCAGTTACAGCGGCAAAGCCTCTGACCAAAACAAAATTGGGGTGGTGAAAGCCAAAACAGCCTATGAAGTGGCCAAAGAGCGTTGCGACGAGCAAACCGGCAACGCCAAAGACGTTTGCAAACAAGAAGCCAAAGCGGCAGAGAAAAAAGCTTTGGCCGATATGAAGATGAACCAAGACATCAACAAAGCCAAGAACACCGATGCCTCCGAAAAGATGGACGCTGACTACAATGTGGCGATTGAAAAGTGCGATGGCTTGGCAGGCGACGCCAAGGCCGGCTGCGTGACAGCGGCCAAGGGCAAGTTCGGCAATAACTGAGCGCTATGCCCGCGCAAGCGGCGTGACCAAACTGGCCCGCGCCCCGGGCCTGACTCGCTAGGCGCTTGACTAAGCCCAGCGCTCAGTGTCAGGTCCGCGCCACGCCACGCGAGCGCGCCGCGTGCAGTTTTTTATAGCTGTCGAGCAGGCGCTGGTGCCGGTCCAGGCCCTCCAGCTTGAGGCTGGTGGGCGTGAGGCCATGAAAGCGCAAGCTGCCGTTCACCGAAGCAGTGACCGCTTCCATGCGCTCGTCGCCGAACATGCGCCTGAAGTTGATGGCGTAATCCGCCAAGGCCAGATCCTCGTCCAGCGTCACTTCCAGCACCACGTTCAAGGCTTGGTAAAACAAGCGGCGCTCGACTGTGTTGTCGTTGTACTGCAAGAAAGCGCCCACCAGTTCGTGAGCCTCCTCCAGCTGCTGTAATGCGAGGTGAATCAACAGCTTGAGTTCCATCACCGTGAGTTGGCCCCACACCGTGTTGTCGTCAAACGCGATGCCGATCAGGGTGGCGATGTCGAGGTAATCGTCCAGCTCGTTGTTCTCCAGGCGGTCGAGCAATGACTCCAGCGCCGCGTCGTCCAAGCGGTGCAGGTTGAGCACATCGGCGCGGAACAAGAGCGCTTTGTTGGTGTTGTCCCAAATCAAATCGTCCACCGGGTACACCTCGGAATAGCCTGGCACCAAGATGCGGCAGGCGATGGCACCGAGTTGGTCGTGCACCGTTACATAGGTTTCTTTGCCCATGGCCTGCAAGATGCCCAGCAGCGTGGCGGCCTCTTGGGCGGTGGCGTTCTCGCCCTGCCCGGCAAAGTCCCATTCCACAAACGCGTGGTTCGCTTGGGCGCTGAAAAATCGCCACGACACCACGCCGCTGGAGTCGATGAAGTGCTCCACAAAGTTGTTGGGCTCGGTCACCGCGTTGCTGATGAAGGTGGGTGCAGGCAGGTCGTTCAGGCCCTCAAAACTGCGGCCCTGCAGCAGCTCGGTCAAGCTGCGCTCCAAAGCCACCTCCATGCGCGGGTGTGCGCCAAATGAGGCGAACACACCGCCAGTGCGTGGGTTCATCAGGGTCACGCACATCACCGGGTAGACACCGCCGAGCGATGCGTCTTTGACCAAGACCGGAAAGCCTTGCGCCTCCAAAGCCTCAATGCCGGCCAGGATGCCGGGGTATTGGGCCAACACCGCAGGCGGCACATCGGGCAAGGCCATTTCACTTTCGATGATCTCGCGCTTGACGGCGCGCTCAAAAATTTCTGACAGGCACTGCACCTGGGCTTCCACCAAGGTGTTGCCCGCGCTCATGCCGTTGCTGACAAACAGGTTTTCCACCAGGTTGGAGGGGAAGTACACCACCTCACCGTCGGACTGGCGCACATAGGGCAGCGCACAAATGCCGCGCGAGGGGTTGCCCGAGTTGGTGTCGAACAGGTGCGAGGCACGCAGCTCGCCGTCGGGGTTGTAGATGCTCAAGCAGTGCGCATCCAGCAAGCCTTTGGGCAGCGCGTCGCGCTTGCCCGGCTGAAACCAGCGCTCTTGCGGGTCGTGCACAAAATCGGCCAGGGCAATGTCTTCGCCAAAAAACACACCGGCGTAAAAGTGGTTGTTGTTCAGCCGCTCGATGTATTCACCCAAGGCCGAGGCCAAGGCACTCTCTTTGCTCGAGCCCTTGCCGTTGGTGAAGCACATGGGCGAGTGCGCGTCACGGATGTGCAGCGACCACACGTTGGGCACCAGGTTGCGCCAAGACGCGATCTCGATCTTGATGCCCAAGTTGGCCAACACCGCCGTCATGTTGGCGATGGTCTGCTCCAGCGGCAAGTCCTTGCCCGCAATCAAGGTCTGTGCCTGCGCATCGGGCTTGAGCGTGAGCAAGGCCTGCGCGTCAGCGTCCAGGTTGTCCACCGCCTCAACGATGAAGGTGGGGCCCGCTTGAATCGCCTTTTTGACGGTGCATCGGTCAATGGAGCGCAAGATGCCCTGGCGGTCTTTGTCGGACATGTCGGCCGGCAATTCCACCTGAATTTGGAGGGTCTGCAGATAACGGTTGTCGGGGTCCACGATGTTGTTTTGCGACAGGCGAATGTGCTCGGTGGAGATGCCACGCGTCTCGCAAAACAGCTTCACAAAATACGCCGCGCACAAAGCCGACGACGCCAAAAAATAATCAAACGGCCCCGGCGCAGAGCCATCGCCCTTGTAACGAATCGGCTGATCGGCCACCACGGTGAAGTCGTCAAACTTGGCCTCCAGGCGCAGTTTGTCGAGAAAGTTGACTTTGATTTCCATGCGGTGGGTCCAAGCAATTGAGGCTTCCCAGCGAATGATGAACGGCTGGGAAGGTGAACAAAGGTGGGTAGTTTGCCTGAACGGAACGTGTCGGCAGATCGCCGCGGGTTTCAAGTGATGGCGGATTTTGAGGATTTGTTGCAGTTGTGAAAGTCGCTTACTGAGGGAAAACAAAAAGTTCACGCAAACCCACAAAAATCGCAGATTGCCAAACATAGGCCATTGGCCTACACTCAACCATGGAATTCGAATGGGATGAAACCAAAAGCGACACCTGTTTTCAGGAACGAGGGTTTGACTTTGCTTATGCGGCCCAAGCCTTCTTTGACCCCCATCGACACATACGCGCAGACCTGAGACACAGCTACGGTGAAGAACGATTCCAGCTCACAGGGCGCATCGACTCACGCATCTTTGTGGTGGTCTACACCCCGCGCGCCAACGCAACCCGCATCATCTCAGCCAGAAAAGCCAATACCCGAGAGGTCAAGCACTATGAAAACGACACGAATGAAGATTGAGCCCGCAATGATGGCGAAGCAAACCATCGGGCGAATCCACCCCACGCAGGTTGATGCCACCACCGAGGCGCAAATTACCGTGCAAATAGCGCAAGACGAAGCACTGGCCATGCAAGACGCAGCCAAGTTTGCCCGCCGTGTGCGCCGCCGTCTGGGGTTCAGCCAGGCAGAATTTGCCACCCGCATCGACGTGTCACTGGAAACCATCCGCAATTGGGAACAAGGCAAACGCAGCCCCACCGGTGCAGCCAAGGCCTTGCTCAAGGTCTTGGACAAAGCACCCGAAGCGGCGCTGGCGGCATTGCATTGAAGCAAGCCATAAAGCTGGATTGACCATGACACGAAAAAGCAGCGTAGCCGACCTGCCCGACTTAGACATGGCCGAATACCTCAAGACCGATGAGGATGTGGCCAACTACCTGACGCTG
>CAMCNQ010000265.1 GCA_945875955.1 Limnohabitans sp. Rim8
CTTCGCCGCAACCCTTGGTGCCCAAGGGGTTGGTGGTGCAAGGCGTGCATTCGTGGCCAATCAAAAATTCGGGGAAATCGTCGGCGCGGGGCATGGTGTAGTCCATGAAAGAGCCGGTCAAAAGCTGGCCGGTTTCTTTGTCGTACACGCATTGCTCCATCAGCGCCTGGCCAATGCCTTGGACCAGACCGCCATGCACTTGGCCTTCGACAATCATGGGGTTGATGATGGTGCCAAAGTCGTCCACGGCGGTGAACTTGTCGATCTTGGTGACGCCGGTTTGCGGGTCAATTTCCACTTCGCAGATGTAGGTGCCTGCAGGGAAAGTGAAGTTGGTCGGGTCATAAAAGGCGGTTTCGTTCAGCCCCGGCTCCAACTTGTCCAAAGGGTAGTTGTGCGGCACATAAGCGGTCAGGGCCACCGAGCCAAACGGGATTTTTTTGTCTGTGCCGCGCACGCTGAATTCGCCGTCGGCAAAGTCAATGTCGGCATCGCTGGCTTCCATCAGGTGGGCCGCAATTTTCTTGGCCTTCGCTTCGATTTTGTCCAGGGCGCGCATGAGCGCGGCTCCGCCAACAGAGATGGAACGTGAGCCGTAAGTGCCCATGCCGAAAGGCACGCGTCCGGTGTCGCCGTGAACAATGTCCACGTTTTCAACCGGAATGCCCAAGCGGGCGGCGACGACTTGGGCGAAGGTGGTTTCATGGCCTTGGCCGTGGCTGTGTGAGCCGGTGAAGACCGTGACGCTGCCGGTGGGGTGGACACGCACTTCGCCGCATTCAAACAAGCCAGCACGGGCCCCCAATGCCCCAGCCACGTTGCTGGGCGCCAAACCGCAAGCTTCGATGTAGCTGGAGTAACCAATGCCGCGCAACAAGCCTTTGGCAGCGCTGGCGGTTTTGCGCTGTGCAAAGCCGGCCAAATCGCCCAGTTTGTTGGCGTGGTTCATCAGCGCATGGAAATCACCCGTGTCGTATTGCAGGGCCACAGGGGTTTGGTAGGGGAATTGCGTGATGAAGTTCTTGCTGCGGATGGCGTCTTGACTCATGCCCAGCTCAAAGGCGGCGCGAGAAACAATGCGCTCCAGCAGGTAAGTGGCCTCTGGGCGGCCTGCACCGCGGTAGGCGTCCACAGGGGCGGTGTTGGTGAACCAGGCGTCAACCTCAACATAAACCTGAGGCGTGGCGTACTGTCCGGCCAGCAAAGTGGCGTACAGGATGGTGGGCACGGCCGTCGAGAAGGTTGACAGGTAAGCGCCCAAGTTGGCGTTGGTGTGTACCCGCAGTGCCAAAAATTTGCCATCTTTGTCCAAGGCCAATTCGGCATGGCTGGCATGGTCACGGCCATGTGCATCGCTCAGAAAGGCTTCTGAACGGTCGCAATTCCACTTGATGTTGCGGTTGAGCTTTTTGGAAGCCCAAGTCAGGCAAACGTCTTCGGCGTAGAGGTAAATCTTGGCACCAAAACCACCGCCCACATCGGGGGCAATCACGCGCACCTTGTGTTCGGGCAAGCCCATCACAAAGGCCGTTAACAGCAAACGCTCAACGTGTGGGTTTTGGTTGGACACATACAGCGTGTACTCGTCGCTGGCTCTGTTGTAGCTGCCAATGGCGGCGCGTGGCTCCATCGGGTTGGGTGCCAAACGGTTGTTGATCAGATCCAATTGGGTCACATGGGCGGCGCCTGCGAAGGCTGCTTCGACAGCGGCTTTGTCACCAATGGCCCAGTTGTAGCAATGGTTGTCTGGGGCTTCGGTGTGCAAGGCAGTGGCCTTTTTGGCCTCGCGCACATCGACCACAGCCGGCAGCACATCGTATTCGACCTCCACCAATTCGGCCGCGTTTTTGGCTTGCTCCAATGTTTCGGCGACCACCATGGCCACATGGTCACCCACGTAGCGAACTTTGCCGTTGGCCAAAATGGGGTGTGGCGGCTCTTTCATGGGCTGGCCACTGGTGTCGGTGATCAGCCAGCCGCAGGGCAGGCCGTTGATTTTGGCATCGACCACATCCGGGCCGTCCAAAATGGCCACCACGCCGGGTGCCGCCAAAGCGGCGGTTTTGTTGATGCTCACGATGTTGGCGTGGGCATGGGGCGAACGCACAAACACCGCGTGCGTCATGTTGTCCAGGCGAATGTCGTCGGTGTAATTGCCCGCGCCCGTCAGGAAGCGGTAATCTTCCTTGCGACGCAAGGACTCACCAATGTGGGGAAGTTTGGAAAAATCTGATGCACCCATGACCGGCTCCTTAAGCTTTCATGGCTGCAGCACCAAGCTGAACAGCCTTGACAATGTTTTGATAACCGGTGCATCGGCACAGGTTGCCTTCTAGCAATTCGCGCACTTCGGTGGCGCTGGCATCGGGGTGGCGGTTGCAAATGTCCAAGGCACTCATGACCATGCCTGGGGTGCAAAAGCCGCACTGCAAGCCATGGCATTCCTTGAAGGCCGCTTGCATGGGGTGCATGGTGCCATCGGCCTGCGCGATGCCTTCGATGGTGGTGACCTGAGCGCCCTGGGCCTGCACCGTGAGCATGTTGCAGGATTTAACGGCACGGCCATTGACGTGAACCGTGCATGCCCCGCATTGGGCGGTGTCGCAACCGACGTGGGTACCAGTCAGTTTCAGGTGCTCGCGCAAGGCCTGAACGAGCAATGTATTGGGGGCGGCGTCAACGGAAACGGCTTTTCCGTTGACCTGCATTTGAACCTGCATGCGTAACTCCTCGAATTGAATTGAACCCCTAGTAAATCATGCCATTGAGAGGGCGCTGTTAAGGGCTTACCCTATTATTTCGACTATTTAAGCGTATGCGTCGCAACGGCGGCGAGTGCTTAGGTACTTATGGTTTCAAGGGCCTTGGCTTGCCAGTGCATTTTTGAAATTGACGAAATTGGATTGAGGAAGGGACAATGCGCACTCTGTTCGCTTTGGCACTGAAAGCCAAAACTGAAAAGCGGAAAATGGCCCTTGACTTGGTCAATCAACCTCACGAAACCACCCCTTCACAATAAAAGGCGCAAACAACATGCAGCAGGGCATTTTCAGGGCGAGTCAACCGCCATGCGGCAGGTGGCGAGTCTATTTTCTAAAGGTTTCTAGCGCCATGCTGAGCCTGCTGTTTCTGAGCACACCCATGACCAGCCAAGCCACACAAGAGCCAGATTACCAAGTCCTGCAAACAAATGAGGCCATGGAAGTGCGCGCCTATGCCGGCTACAGCGTTGCCGAAGTGCTGGTGCCGGGACCCGCACAAAGTGCAGGAAGTGCCGCATTCCCCATCTTGGCGGGCTATATTTTTGGCAAGAACAAAGGCGAGCGCAAACTGGCCATGACCGCACCGGTCACGCAAAGTGCAATGCCCGTGAAACTGGAGATGACCGCGCCCGTCATGCAATCCCAGGTGGCCACGGGCTTTTGGGTGCAGTTTGTTTTGCCGCGGGGCGTCACCAGCGCCAACGCGCCGGAACCGCTGGACCCACGTGTTCAGTTGCGAGACATCGCGCCCCAGCGCATCGCCGTGATTCGGTATTCTGGCTTTTGGTCCGAGGCCAATGACGACACGCACCTGTCGTTGTTGCAGGCAGCCATGAAAAATGCCGACCTCAAGCCATCAGGAGAGCCTGTTTACGCGCGCTACAACCCGCCATTCACCCCCTGGTTTTTGCGCCGCAACGAAATCTGGCTGCATTTGGCGAGTGCGCCTTGACGGCTGCCTTGGACATTGCGCTTCACCAGCTCTGGCCCCAAGCCAAGACTTGCCGTGAGGCTTTGTGGCCATCCATGCGCTCAAAAAATTCGAGTAGACGGCGGTAGTCCAGTTGCAGTAAGCTACAAGGTTTTCCGGCTAACTTGTTGTCACTCATGGACAGTCCGCTTCCTTCCATTCCGGCCAAACGCTATTTCACCATTGGTGAAGTGGGGGAGCTGTGTGGCGTCAAGCCCCATGTTTTGCGCTATTGGGAGCAGGAGTTCACCCAGCTCAGGCCCATCAAGCGCCGAGGCAACCGCCGTTATTACCAGCACCACGAAGTTCTGATGATCCGGCGCATCCGTGATTTGCTGTACGACCAAGGCTTCACCATCAGCGGCGCTCGCAACAGGCTGCAAGAGTTGGTGCAAGGCGACAAACAACTTCGGCGCAGCGCAGCCGATTCAAGCGATGCAGACGCCCCAACCATGGATGTTCAAGACATGGCCGAAGAAACCACTGAAAGTTCGTTGGCCGCCGAGTCGGCGTTTTTCATCGCCACCCGAGCCATGCCTTCATTGCACAAAGAGTTGATAGAAATTCGCAGCTTGCTCAGCGTTTGATGGCCGGTTTATCCGGTTATAATTTGAAGCTTGTCGGCGTGTAGCGCAGCCTGGTAGCGCACTTGCATGGGGTGCAAGGGGTCGCGAGTTCGAATCCCGCCACGCCGACCATAAGTATCAAAGGGTTAGCTCTTCATTAGAGCTAACCCTTT